>CAIXVA010000086.1 GCA_903922745.1 uncultured Actinomycetes bacterium | reverse complement strand
GCCGCGAGAACTCTAATGTTCCTTAATGTTGCAATTGCGAACCAAATCGAAACAATGAATGCGGTGTAAATCAAAACTGGGTAGGCAACTGCGCCATTCATCGCCCAGAATATGTTTATTCCCAGACCCCAGACGATAAATAGGATGGCCGGATATAGATCCCAGAGGCGGGTATTTAGATTCTGAACAAATCCCTTTCCGATCTCTCGGAAAAGTGTGCGAATTGCCAGAAACCACAAGACCAACAATGCAATTTTCGTAAGGGCATCGAAGTAGTTGAGCGAGACTTGAGTGAATTGTAAAAATTTGTGGCCTACAAATGCGTAAACCAGCGTATACATGTCAGAAATAGGAACGAATCGTCCTGGTAGTAAGCGCCGCTGCCAAAGTTCGTAAAGGTTTATAGGCGAATACTCCATGCCTGAGACATATTCGGTAAACCAAAAACGAACATCCATCAGGGGGGCTGTAAAAATGATTGGCAGAATCGCAACAACGGCTGCGAGGATGAGCAAAGCGCTGACTGTTCTTTGTGACTTCTGATCAGGTTTCTGCTCGATAGCCATGCCTAAAATCTATCATCGGGGTGTCTTCCGTATTGGTAGTCTTAACCTGTAGATGTTTAAGGGGTCCATGTGCATTACTTAGTAACAGGTCACACAGGTTTCAAAGGTGCCTGGCTCGCAATGTGGCTGGCAAGTGAGGGCCATCAAGTTTCAGGGTTAGCGCTTGATCCGATACCTGGCGCCCTTTTCGAACAAGCAAACGTATCCAACGTCTTAAAGCATGATTTACGTGGCGATATCCGTGATTTAGCAGTTGTTCAAAACGCACTGGCTACGACCCAACCAGATGTTGTTTTCCATTTAGCGGCTCAGCCGTTAGTTCGCGAGTCATATCAAGACCCGCGTGGAACGATTGAAACCAATGTCATTGGAACCATGAACTTACTTTCGGCCGTGGCTGAAACCCCTAGCGTTAAAGCCCACATCGTCATTACTACCGACAAGGTTTACAAAAACATTGATCAAATTTGGGGTTATAAGGAAATTGATCCGCTAGGTGGCGATGATCCATATTCGGCCTCCAAAGCAATGGCTGACATCTTGACCCAATCTTGGATCAAGAGTTTTGGTGGACCTTCAACTGCAATTGCTCGGGCTGGAAATGTCATTGGCGGCGGCGATGTCAGCAAAGATCGCCTATTTCCGGACTTGTTAAATGCGTACCTTTCAGGCCAGGCCCCAGTCCTTCGGTACCCAGGAGCTGTTCGCCCTTGGCAACACGTCCTGGACTGTCTGAACGGCTATTTAAAGCTCTCTGAGGCGTTGCTAAAGGGCAACGGACAGGGTGAATGGAACTTTGGCCCGGAAACCAGCTCTTTCGTTAATGTCGGTGACGTTGCCACGTATGTCAAAGAAATAATTGGGGAAAGCGCACCAAATTGGACGACTACTGGAGAACCTCAGCCGCACGAGGCCAACCTACTGGCGTTAGACGCCCGTAAAGCCGAGCTTGAATTGAACTGGCATAACAAGTTGAGTTTTAAGGAATCTTTAAAGTGGACTGTTGATTGGCAAGTGGCGGTTAATGGTGGAGAAAGCGCATCTGAAGTATGCCACCGTCAATTGCAGAACTTCACACAAGTTTCATAAAAATTACAGAATCAAGAGTTTGAACGTTAGCTTTTAAAGGTCCAGTGCTTATGAGTAATGTATGTCAACAAGATAAGCAATGCCCCTAGGACGTATTGAGTCCAAAGTGGATGAAAGTTGAAGTGGTCCACAAGAACGTACAGCAAAACCAAGTTTGCAAGAAACTGTCCAATGAAGACTGTAAAAAATTTAGTAAATTCAGATTTAACCTTTGCACTGCTCTGCCAGACAAATATTCGCTGCATTAGGTATGAATTCAAGCCCGAGAGCAACGTAGCTAGAGTGAGCGCAAGCAAGTATTCCGAAATCGGGAGCACATAAATAAAGAATGTGAATAAGGCGTACCCAACAAATGTGTTCCACAAGCCGATGACAAGATAACGCACTTGAAGTGGCGCCGAAGCAATTCGATTCAATGGATTCCTTTAACGGTGGATGTTTTCCTGGTTACCAAACCACGTCAAGTATTGCATTGTGTTGACCACTTGCTGCGACAAACTCGAATATGCAAGATCATTTGCCTTAAGAATTTGTTCTATAGAGGGTTCTATAGAGGTATAAACATTCGCACCAACTTCTGGATCTAAAATACGAATTATCGAAATCTCGTGACTCGGCGAGTTAGAGGCAACAACTTCCGCCAGCTCACTTATCTCAACAGTTGTCCCACCGGAATTAAACATGCCTTGAGTTCCAGAAAATAAAGCAATTAGTGAAGCGAGCAATATTTCACTAGCATCTGCATAACTCCGCCAGACTTCTCCGGGACTACCTATGTTTATGCTTCTCGAGGAGTTTGCTTGACTAATCAGGCTTTCTATTGCAAACAGTCCACCTGTTTTGATGTATCGGCCAGTTGTGGACCAAACTCTCACACCCAAATAACTTTTGCCGTATTGCTCGCAGGCATTCGAATAACTAGATTCTTCTACCCTCTTTAGATATCCGTATGGATCAGTGAACTTATCAGTCGCTGTTTCACCAAGAGCTGCGCCGCTTGAAGTGTGTAGAAATCCTTGTGTACTGGGCAGAGAAATCATCCATAAAGCTCGCTTAATGATCTCCTCATTTAGCGAGACGTATTCATCATTGGAAATATCGCCCGCATGGTCACGCGTCTTAAACGCCAACTGAATCACATGGGTTGGTTTAAATCCCTCAATAAGTTCTTCAGTCCACTGGTGTATTTCTAATTGGGAACCGGTCTGCATCCGCAGACTTCCATTTCTGGAGCCAGTCAACAAAACTTGTGAACTGAAATCTTCACCAAGGATGTTCCAAAGTGATTCAGAAATATTCTTACCTAACCAGCCGTTCGCACCATTTACTAGGATGCGAACGTTGCTGGGAAGTAATTGCTTAAGGAAATTTTCTAGAAGTTCCGAGTTTTCAGCTACTGAGGACATTCCAGCGAGCTTCAAGCATCTCGATTCTCTTGGCATCTTCCTGGGTAATACGACCGTAGTAATCACGCTTGTTTAAAAGCCATAGCAATTCAAAGTGAACTGCGTTAACAAGACCTTGCTCGATATCCTTGATAGTCCCAGCTTCACCGCTAAATACGACTTTGCGGGTTTCAAACCTTGTTAAGTGAATTCCGGCGATTTCTTTAATGACATGCAATGAGTCACTCGAAATTGCTCCACCCATGACGAAATCGAGCGAGGCGGCCTTTGCAGCAGCAGATGCCTTTGCAACGTAGTCTGTAATCTTCGCTTCATTAATTGTGTCTCGGTTTTCGCCGAGTGATCCAGCGAAATCAACACGTCCAAAGACCACACCCTGAACTCCGCCTTCTGAGCGAGCGACTGTTACAAGTTCATCTAAGTTATTAAAGCCAGTTATGGTTTCCAGGTTAAACAAAAAGTCTGTATCTTCTAATTCGTCCTCATTGAAAACCATGTTCTTGGCAAGAATGTATTTGCTTAGTGCGTATGGAGTTTCAACCATTGGCGCAACGACGTATCGCACACCGATTTGCTTTGATTCAAGCAAATCTCGAACCGCTTCACAGCCACCAATCTTTACCGTCATAGGTAAATCAGCTGATCTTGCAATATCAACCAAGCGCAAGAGTTCATCTACGCGAGTGCCTTCAGCCTCAAATTCTGCCTTGATGCTTACGACACCAAATTCATTCTTTCCGCGCTTAAGAATCTCTGACATCTTGCGTTCGGTTTTATTCATGGTGTACTCCGTTTTTCTAGAGGTATTTAAAGACTAGATTTGCAACGCTTTCCGGCAACTCCGGACTCATTAAGTATAACGGATTAGATCTCATAGACCCGTCAGGTTGAACAGAGGAAGTTATTTTTGGATAAAAAGTTTGCTCTGGATCAATTGGAACTTCAATGAG
>CAIXVA010000085.1 GCA_903922745.1 uncultured Actinomycetes bacterium | reverse complement strand
CGATTAATAAGTACCCACACCAACTATCTGGTGGGCAGCGCCAGCGCGCAATGATCGCCCAAGCACTTGCTTGTGATCCTGCATTGCTAGTTGCCGATGAACCAACAACAGCCCTTGATGTAACAGTTCAAGCTGAAATTCTAGATTTAATGCGTGGCCTAAAGGACAAACTCAATTCAGCGATCTTGTTGATTACACACGACATGGGTGTTGTTGCAGATATGGCTGATGAAATCCTTGTTATGAAGGATGGAATAACAGTTGAAAAGGGTACGGCAGATCAGATTTTTAATAAGCCACAGCATCCATACACACAGCAATTACTAGGCGCTGTGCCAATGCTGGGATCAACCAAAAAGCGCGCACTTCCTTACAAGGAAGATGCAAAACCTGATCCTGTATTGAAGTTATCTAATGTGACAATCGAATATCCAAAGCGCGGTCGCCAACCAGCATTTACCGCTGTTAAGAATTTCAACCTTGAAATCTATCCAGGTGAAATTGTTGGCCTCGTGGGTGAATCAGGTTCAGGTAAGACAACTGTGGGCCGTGCATCTATTGGGTTACTACCTGTCAAAGAGGGCAGCATTCAGATTGTTGGCAATGAAATTGCGGGAGCAGATCAAAAGCAGCTGTCAGCAATTCGACGCCATACCGGAATCGTTTTCCAAGATCCAGCTTCATCACTTAATCCACGACTTCCAATCGGTGAATCAATCGGTGAGCCTTTGTTGCTTGCCGGGATTGCCAAGGGTGCGGACCTTGCGCACATGGTTGAAGAGTTACTTGATCAAGTTGAATTGCCACGTAGCTATCGCAACCGCTACCCACACGAGCTTTCAGGCGGACAACGCCAGCGCGTAGGTATTGCACGTGCATTGGCTTTGACTCCAGATCTACTTATTGCCGACGAACCAACATCTGCTCTGGATGTTTCTGTGCAGGCACGTTTCTTGGATCTCTTGCAAGAGCTACAAGTTAAGTTGAACTTTGCTTGCTTGTTTATCTCTCACGATTTAGCTGTTGTAGACATTTTGTGTCACCGAATTGCAGTTATGCAAAACGGACTTCTTGTCGAAGAGGGCGATCGTGATGCGATCTTGAAGAATCCAAAGAATGATTACACAAAGCGTTTGATTTCTGCAGTGCCTGTTCCGGATCCAAAGGAACAACGTATCCGCCGCGAAGCTCGTCTAGCCCTTAAAAAGTAAGACCCGCTAGTGGATCTAGACCTTTTGGTCTTTGGCCTAGACCTTGTTTCTACCTTTGCCTTTGCATTGGTTGGTGCGCGGGTTGCAGCCAATAGAGGTTTAGATTTTGGTGGCATTTTATTTATTGCAGCCGTTGCATCAATATCAGGTGGCACCTTACGTAACCTGTTTATGGGCCAACAGCCACCTTGGATTCAACATCCGTGGTTATTTGCACCCATCGTTGCTGCTTTCTTAATAACTATTGCCATGGGCAAAACCCAAGAAGTGGGTCGCCTTGCACTATCACTTGATACTTTGGGATTAGCTGTTGCAACTGTTTCTAGTGTGCAGTTCGCACTCTCTCATGATGCACCTCTTGTGGCAGCCGCTGTCCTTGGATTAATCGGTGCGGTATCGGGTGGATTATTTAGAGACATCATG
>CAIXVA010000084.1 GCA_903922745.1 uncultured Actinomycetes bacterium | reverse complement strand
TCAAGTTCTTAATGGGCTTTAACAGAGATGTTATTCGCAGACGCCGCGATCAGATGAATGAAATGGGAGTTCGAATCCGCTGGATTGGACGTCCCAAGCGCTTGTGGAACAGTGTTATTAATGAGTTAGTAGAGGCTGAAGAATTAACAAAGAAAAATAAGAAGTTAACTTTGAATATGTGTGTTAATTATGGTGGGCGAGCAGAGATCGTCGATGCCGCAGCAGAGCTTGCACGCGATGTTAAGCGCGGCAAAATCAAAGCTGACGCGATTACCGACAAGGTATTTGCTAAGTACCTTGATTCTCCAACTATGAGTGATGTAGACCTGTTTTTACGCTCATCTGGTGAGCAGCGCACGAGCAACTTTTTGCCTTGGCAAAGTGTTTATGCCGAGTTTGTTTTCATGGATGTCTTGTGGCCAGATGTAACCCGCAAGACTTTGTGGAAAGCAATTGAAGAGTATTCAGCAAGAGATAGAAGATTTGGAAAAGCGTAGCGATTCCAAATGAAGAGCTAGCGGTAAGTCGTAATTAAGCAGTTGCTGCTACAACGCCCCACATAATCAATACACCAAATGCCGTTGCAGCTAATGTCCACTTGGATGCATGACGAGAATGTGCTTCGGGCAAGATATGAGATGTCGCAATGTAAATAACAAAACCTGAAAATAGTGCAAGGTATAAAGCCATGTACTTATCGTTTAATGCCAAATAAGTTCCTACTGTTGCTCCGCCAATTCGAGCAATCGCATCTATACCTAGTAAGTACTTGCTTGACTTTGTCCAATGTCCGCTCTTAATTAACATTGAGACAGTATTTAGGCCATCACTAAATGCATGAACAACAATTGCGATAAACACTGCAAGACCTAGCGAAGAGCTAACTTGAAATGCAACACCTAGGCCAACGCCATCGAGAAATACATGGCCACCCATTGCAAGTGCGCCAATTACTCCAGACACTGAATGATGATCGTGATCATGTCCGTAATGCGATTCAGCAGGTTCGTGCGAGCCAAATCCTCGTTCGACGATGTGCAAAATTAAAAATCCTGCCAAAATGGCGATTGAAACAATTGGCACACCAGCAAAGTGGTCGGTATTCATTGCAAAAACTTCAGGAAGTAGATCAAACCCAACTAGACCCATAAGTAATCCTGCAGACAGACCAAGAACAAGGTGAAAGCGGTCTTTTGAGCGAAACGCAAGGACTCCACCCAATGTGGTGGCCAGCACGGTTAGTGAGGCAAAAAAGATCGCTGACTTCATTGTTTTAGGGTATCCGATTAGGCTCGGGGCTATGTTCGCAATAGCTCGCTTCACAGTTCCATTGGCCGATGCTGCTCATTTTGAGGCGCAATTAAGTACCGCACTTGATGCTTTTTCTCAGTGCGCAGGCTTTAAGAATGGGGAGTACGGCCAAAATCTCGATGAAATAACCCTGTGGTCTCTGACAACCCAATGGGAAAACGTTGGGTCATACCGCAGGGCGTTGAGCAATACCAACGTAAAAATGAATGCAATTCCGATCCTGGCACAAGCAATCGACGAGCCCGGTGCATATGAAAAGCCTTACAGCGAGTAAAATAATCACACGGAAGTAACACATGTTGCTGACCGCCGACAGCCAGCCGGATGGAGATTATTGTGGCAACGGACCGTTTAGAAAATATCGTAGGACTTGCAAAGCGTCGTGGCTTTGTTTACCCATCATCTGAAATTTATGGCGGACTTCGTGCATCATGGGATTACGGTCCATTAGGTGTTGAGTTAAAAAATAATGTGAAGCGCCAGTGGTGGAAGTCCATGGTCATGGGCCGCGAAGATGTTGTTGGTCTGGACTCATGTGTGATCTTGGCAAAAGAAGTATGGGAAGCATCAGGACACGTTGCAACATTTAGTGATCCACTGACTGAGTGCACCGCTTGTAATAAGCGTTACCGTGCCGACCATCTTGAAGAAGCTTATGAAGCAAAGCATAAGAAGAAGCCAGAATCCCTAACTGAAGTTAACTGTCCTGCATGTGGAAACAAGGGGCAGTTCACTACTCCTAAACAGTTCAGTGGATTGCTTAAGACTTTCCTTGGACCAGTAGAAGATGAATCAGGTCTTGCTTATTTGCGCCCAGAAACAGCGCAAGGAATCTTTATTAACTTTGATCAAGTAATGACAACGTCACGCAAGAAGCCACCATTTGGTATTGGCCAAATTGGTAAATCTTTCCGAAACGAAATCACACCTGGAAACTTTATTTTCCGTACTCGTGAATTTGAGCAGATGGAAATGGAGTTCTTTGTAGTCCCTGGTAGCGATGAAGACTGGCATCAGTACTGGATTGATACTCGCATGGCTTGGTATGTAGATCTTGGTATTAACCCAGAACGTCTACGTATTTACGATCATCCAAAAGAGAAGTTGTCACACTATTCAAAGCGCACTGCAGATATCGAATATAAGTTTGAATTTGCCGGCACCGAATGGGGCGAGCTTGAAGGTATTGCAAACCGCACCGACTTTGATCTAAAGGCTCACTCTGCAGCCTCAGGTAAAGATCTTTCGTACTTTGATCAGGAAAAGGGCGAGCGTTGGACACCATTTGTTATCGAGCCTGCAGCAGGAGTTGATCGCTGCACACTTACTTTCTTGATGGATGCATTCACAGAAGATGAAGCACCAAACAGCAAGGGCGAGATGGAAAAGCGCGCGGTACTAAAGCTCGATCATCGCCTTGCGCCAATTAAAGCTGCAGTTCTTCCATTGTCGCGCAACGCAGATCTATCTCCTAAGGCGCGCGATCTTGCAACACAGCTTCGCAAGAACTGGAATATTGATTTTGATGATGCTGGGGCAATTGGTCGCCGTTACCGTCGTCAAGATGAAATCGGTACTCCGTACTGCATCACTATTGACTTTGAAACACTCGAAGACAATGCAGTAACAATTCGCGATCGCGACACAATGGCGCAAGAGCGCATCGGCCTAGATCAGGTCGAGGCATGGTTAGCACCTCGTTTACTAGGTTGCTAAAACCACTTCTACTTCCATTAGCAAGCGGTGATCACTACATAGATCCACCGGTTGTTCTAGCGCCCATGGCCGGAATAACTAATGCACCATTTCGCACGCTGTGCCGCGAACAAGGAGCAGGATTATTTGTATCTGAAATGGTTACTGCGCGCGCATTAATTGAACGTCGTCCAGAAACATTGCGAATGATTGTTCCTGGCAAAGATGAGTGGCCACGTTCTGTCCAGTTGTATAGCGTTGATCCAACAACTATGCGTGCTGCTGTAACTATGATCGGAAAAGAAAATTTAGCTGATCACATCGATATGAACTTTGGCTGCCCAGTACCAAAGGTAACTCGCAAAGGTGGGGGAGCAGCACTTCCCTTTAAGCGAAAACTATTTAGCAATATTGTTGGCGCAGCTGTTGAGGCAGCGAAACCTTTTGGAATCCCAGTAACCGTAAAGATGCGCATTGGTATTGATAGTGATCATGAAACGTATTTAGAAGCGGCCAAATCTGCTGCTGATTTAGGTGTTGCTTGGGTTGCATTACACGCACGTACGGCGGCGCAAATGTATGAAGGCAAAGCCGATTGGTCTGCAATAGCGCGACTTGTTGAGCACTTAAAGCCAACTGGAGTACCTGTTTTAGGCAATGGCGACATTTGGTCCGGACGCGATGCAATCGACATGGTGGAACAAAGCGGATGCGCAGGTGTCGTAGTTGGACGCGGATGCTTGGGGCGACCATGGCTGTTCACTGATCTTGTCTCTTCACTTAAGGGTGAAGGAAAGCAGATCACGCCAACATTGCACGAGGTTCGCGAAGTTATGTTCCGCCATGCAATTTTAATTACTGAGTACTTAGAGTCTGAAGATCGTGGAATGCGAGATATGCGAAAGCACATGGCCTGGTATTTAAAGGGTTTCCGCGTTCCACGCGAGATAAGACATGATCTTGGAATGGTTTCTTCTTTGCAAGAGATGCGCAATTTATTAGATCAGCTAGAAGATCAACCGTATCCAACAGAAGTAGGCGACAAGCCACGTGGTCGCACAAGTCATGGTCGTCCGCCCACATTGCCAGATGGCTGGCTCAATGATCCTGATGAACTAGTTCACGTTGAACTAGAGGATGCGTTTTCAGGCGGATAAATGTTTTTATTTAGATGGATCCGTCGCACAATCACATTAGTTTTGCTTGTTGCCCTAATTGCTCCTGCCTATGGTGTCTCGCAAGTGTGGCGCGCTGCCAAGAACCCTGTTGTCCGGCAAGCAGATGTCATTGTTGTTTTAGGGACGGCGCAACTAAATGGAAGACCAGGTGAAGCACTTGAAGCGCGCTTAATTGAAGCAAAGCGTATTTATGATCTTGGATATGCACCTGCAATTATTACTGTTGGTGCAGGCGCTCCAGGGGACCGAACAACAGAAGCGGCATCTGGCAAATATTGGCTACGTACACATGGAATACCTGCAAAGAAAATAACTGCCATTGAAGAAGGTCGCGATACTTTAGTTAGCACAAAAGCGTATGCAGCCATTATGAAAAAACGATATGTCAGCGATGTCATCATTGTTACTGATCCCTATCACTGCAAGCGCGCAATGACGATGGCAAATGATCAAGGAGTTATTAGTACTTGTTCACCGGTGAAAACAGGCCCCAATACAGTTGCTAATAGCGGCTATAAATACCTACTTCGTGAAGC
Source organism: uncultured Actinomycetes bacterium (assembly GCA_903922745.1). Taxonomy (GTDB): domain Bacteria; phylum Actinomycetota; class Actinomycetes; order Nanopelagicales; family Nanopelagicaceae; genus Planktophila. The sequence goes on along the minus strand of CAIXVA010000084.1, from coordinate 15,016 downwards.
TGGCGCATATTTGGTGTACATAACAGTTGGCAGGCGGGGCGTACAAGTAAGTGATCACTTACCTGGCGCAGATATTGTTACTAAGGTATTGCCATGAGTTACAGCGCCTTTGACCAAGAACGGTTTTTAGATGAGCCGGCAAAGCGCGCAGGCCGCACCGAATTCATGCGCGACCGTGCACGTGTAATTCATTCAGCCTCACTTCGACGATTAGCTGCTAAAACTCAAGTAGCAGTGCCGTGGGAAAATGACTTTCAACGCACCAGACTTTCACATTCATTGGAGTGCGCACAGATTGGTCGCGAATTAGGGGAGTCATTAGGGGCAGATCCAGATCTGCAAGACACCGCATGTCTTGCCCACGATTTAGGCCATCCACCTTTTGGCCATAATGGCGAAGAAGCATTGGCCGAGATTGCACAGGACTTTGGTGGCTTTGAAGGAAATGCACAAAGTTTTAGATTGTTGGTACGCCTAGAAGCAAAGACCATTGATACCAACGGTAAAAGTATTGGACTTAACTTAACCCGTGCTTCATTAGATGGTGCAACAAAGTATCCATGGCCTAGGTCTGAAAATCCTCGTAAGTTTGGTGTCTATGACGATGATGTAGAAATATTTACATGGATGCGCCAACAAGCACCGGCGGGCAAGAAATGTATTGAAGCGCAAATCATGGATTGGTCTGATGACTGTGCATACTCTGTCCATGATTTAGAGGATGCAATCTTTGCTGGGCAGGTATCAGTTAAGAATTTTGAACAAGATTTTTCACAGCTATTCACAGTTATGACAAGTGATTACAAAAGTGATGCAACAGAGCAAGAGGCACTCGATGCGCATGCAAGACTTTCTGCGCTCTCGGCTTGGCCGCATTATTACGATGGCAGCCATCGCAGCCTTGCACGACTTAAAGATTCAACTAGCCAGTTAATTGGACGATTTGTTTTAGCTGCCGAAGTTCAAACTCGCACAATCCATGGCAATGGCCCACTTTCACGCTACAGCGCAGATCTAGAAATTCCACGTGAACAAAAAGTCGAAGTAGATTTCTTAAAGGCAATTGCGGGACATTACTTAATTAATGCGGCTCATTCTCAAGATAGATATGCAAAGCAACAGGTAATCGTTGGTGAGCTAGTAGAGATGCTGTTGAAATATCCCGGCGAACTTGATTCGTACTTCCAGAAGCCCTGGAATGAGGCGAGTGATGAGATCGCGAAAATGCGCGTGATAATTGACCAAGTTGCCGCCCTTACTGACCCGGGTGCCTATGCCTTGCATGCACGACTACTTGCTAATCGGTAAGGTACGAACATGAGCGGTCGCATTAGAGATGAGGATGTTGCATACATCCGAGATCGTGCACCCATCGATGAAGTTGTTGCAGATTATGTTCAGTTAAAAAATGCAGGCGGCGGACAGAAAAAGGGTCTGTGTCCATTTCATGATGAAAAGTCGCCCTCATTTCATGTGACACCAAGTAAGGGATATTTTCACTGCTTTGGCTGCCAAACTGGCGGAGATGTAATTGCATTTTTGATGAAGATCGATCACTTAACTTTTACAGAAACTATCGAACGTCTTGCAGATCGCATCGGCTATACCCTCCGATATGACGAAGGTTCAAGCACAGGACCCGTAGTTACTTCAGGTACTCGTAATAGATTAATAGCAGCACATGTAGAGGCCGCAAAGTTTTATCAAGAGCAACTTAATTCTTCGCCAGGTGCTGCGCATGGTCGCGATTTGCTCACAAAGCGCGGCTTTGATCGAGCAGCCTGCGAACAGTTTGGTGTTGGGTATTCACCCGATGAATGGGATGGACTAACAAAACATTTACGTGCACTTGGTTACACAATTGACGAGCTAGAGCTAGCTGGACTTTCAAAGATGGGTCAACGTGGTCCAATCGATAAGTTCCGTAATCGGTTGATGTGGCCCATCAAAGATATTTCAGGTGATGTTGTTGGATTTGGTGCTAGAAAGCTAGCCAGTGATGCCGATGATCAAGGTCCAAAGTATTTAAATACCTCTGAAACTCCGATTTATAAGAAGAGCCAAGTCTTATATGGGTTAGATGTTGCAAAGAAAGAGATCGCTAAAAAGCGTCAAGCAGTCATTGTTGAAGGTTACACAGATGTGATGGCAGCTCACCTTGCTGGTATTACAACAGCCGTTGCAACGTGCGGTACCGCATTTGGCGCAGACCACATTCGAATTTTGCGCAGATTACTAATGGATGATGATGCATTCCGTGGTGAAGTTATCTTTACATTCGACGGTGATGCTGCAGGGCAAAAGGCAGCGCTACGTGCATTCAGTGAGGATCAAAAGTTTGTTACACAAACATTTGTTGCTGTTGAACCAGATGGATTGGATCCTTGCGAGCTTCGCCAAGAAAAGGGCGATCTTGCACTGCGGGATTTAATTGCACGTCGTGTTCCTTTATTTGAGTTTGCAATCCGCGCAGAATTAAAACATCACAAGTTAGATTCAGCCGAAGGTCGAGTTAACGCGCTAAATGCCGCAGCACCATTAGTTGCGCAGATTCGAGACAAGTCATTGCGTCCTGAATACACCAGGCTTCTTGCAGGGTGGCTTGGCGTTGAGGTGGAACTTGTAACTAAGGCCGTCTCTCGCGGAGTCAAAACAGCGCCCGCACAACAATCAGCGGTTGAAGAAACAACTGTTCAACCAAATTTCAGACCAGACCCCAATGAAGCACGACTAATTTTGGAACGCGAAGTCTTAAAGGCGAAGTTGCAAGAGCCATCACTTTTCGTGGATGATTTATGGAGTTCAATTGAAGCCGGAGCATTCACACATCCTGCCTATATTGCCTTGCGATTGGCTATTGATTCTGTAGAAAGAATCGCACCAGACAATATTGCTGACGAGAACGTGAAAGCGTTGTTTACTGAGTTAACAGTTGAACCTATCCGCGCCGATGGAAAGCCATCTGCTTCATACGTTGCAAGCATCGTGGCTCGTTTGCGAGAGGTGGCAATTTCTCGTTCTATCGCCGAACTCAAATCATCACTACAGCGCTTGAATCCAGTAGAAAATGAGATCGAATACACGGCGGCATTTGCCCAATTAGTTGCGCTGGAAAGTGCCCGCAGATCTCTGCATGATTTGGCGCTAGGCAGCCTTTAGTCTGGGCAGCCGTTAGTTTTTGTCCAAACCCGTGTGTGCGCTAGAGTTTGCGCTTGCACCGTTAATCCCTGATAGCTCAACGGCAGAGCAGTCGACTGTTAATCGACAGGTTCTTGGTTCGAATCCAAGTCAGGGAGCATATGAAGCTCACACGTAGATCAGCACTTCGCATGGCCCTGATCGGGGCGAGCACAACCCTGTTCGGTTCACGCGCAGTCGCGGCAAATAACCAGATTATTAAGTTGAGCAAGATCAAGGTTGGCGCTACATATTCCTTTCAACTAAGCAATGGAGCGCCCGCTCTGCTGTTTCGCACAAAGACCGGTGTGTTTGCCTATCAAACGATCTGTACTCATCAGGGCGGATTAACGCAGTACTTTCCAACGCGAAAGTTACTTGTGTGCCCAGTTCACAATGCCAGCTTTAATCCATTTAAAGCCGGTGCTGTCGTGTCAGGCCCAGCGACCAACCCGCTGCCTTCGGTAAAAGTTGCCATTAAAGGCGACTGGGTAATCCTCGCGTAACAATTTAGGGATAAGGTTTTCTCATGGCACTCTTCCAATTAAATGTAGCTATTCCAGATCGTCCAGGTTCATTAGGACTACTTGCATCTGCAATTGGCGCAGCAGGGGGAGACATCCGTGCGCTCGAAGTACTAAAGGCCGAAGATGGCAAGGGTTATGACGACATTACAGTTGCAATTCCGGGTAGCGATCCAACAGATTTGCTCAATGTTTTGGGTGCAATTGGCGGAGTAGAAGTACTGTCAATTAATCCGCTGTAAGTATTGAATTTAAAAGCTAGCGTCTAGAAAGAAGCTCTGCGCCTTGACTTGGCAGTGAAGTAAAAAATCGCGGTGCCTTGAATTTTCTATCTGCAAAAGCACTTTCAACTGCTCGAATTGTTTGGGTTGTTTTTGAAGCCTGAATCAGGGCGATTGCACTGCCACCAAAACCACCACCGACCATGCGAGAGCCAAGTGCTCCTGCAGCCAACGAAGCATCAACAGCAGTATCTAGTTCGGGACAAGAAACGGTGTAATCATCGCGTAACGAAACATGCGAGGCATTTATTAGCTGGCCAACTTTTACAAAATCACCATTGATTAACGCTTCTACACAATCTAGAACTCGCTTCATTTCACTGACAGCATGTCGGGCACGGATGTATTCGGTATCTGCGAGTTGACCTCGAGCAGCATCTAACTGTGCCATCGTTAATTCACGCATAGATTTAACAGCCAATTTAGCTGCAACAGACTCACACGATGCTCGGCGTTCGGCATACCCTCCATCGGTTAAAGCATGGTGGGCTTGAGTATCAATTATTAGAAGCTCTAATCCGTGCGATGCAACATCAAATGAAATATTTCGAGTTGAAAGATCTCGGCAGTCCAGCAATAGCGCAGACCCGCGGGTTGCCATGAGCGAAACAGATTGATCCATAATGCCGCAGGGGACTCCGACATATTGATTTTCTGCTTTTTGAGTTAAACGTGCAAGCTCTTCTAGATTAAATCCCATGTCAAACAAGTGATTCATCGCAGTTGCCACAGAACATTCAAGAGCCGCAGAAGAAGAAAGTCCGGCGCCAAGTGGAACATGCCCATCAATCATAAGATCGACTCCACTTTTTACGCCCATCGACCATAGGACGCCGAGCGCATATCGCTCCCATTCACCCTTGAGTCCTGGTTTAACATTATTGATATCTACCGTGACAATTTTGTTGCGACGCTGAACAGATGCAATACGAACAGTTGAATCATCACGCTTTCGCACAGCGGCCAAAGTTCTATCTTTAATTGCAAAGGGGAGAACAAAGCCTTCGCTGTAATCGATGTGTTCGCCGATTAAATTAACCCGACCAGGGGCCGCAGCAACTAGATCCGGTTCAGCACCAAAAGTTTCGAGAAACTTTTCTTCGATAGAGCTCATTGCTATGCCATTGATTTCAAGGTATCTGAAACCATTGTGTTTAAATCTCGCGTTGGTTGCCACCCAAGCTTTGAGTTGGCCTTTGATATATCTGCGATCAAAACCGCAGGATCACCCGCACGACGCGGAGAATCAATAAATGGAATCTGATGTCCAGTGGCAGCACTTGCTGCAGAAACAACTTCGCGCACTGAGTAACCAGAACCGCTGCCTAGGTTATAGATCTCATGGCCATGTGTACCGAGCGAGTGGAGAGCCTTGATATGTGCATCAATCAAGTCAATGACATGAACATAGTCACGAACACACGTGCCATCGGCAGTTGGCCAATCAGTACCAAATATTTTCACAGGGCTATCTGTTGTGCTGCGCAAAACATTAGGAATCAGATGAGTTTCAGGGCTATGTCGCTCTGCCAGCCATCCACGTTCTGCCTTTAAAGCACCAGCGACATTGAAGTAACGTAATGAGGCTGCAGATATTCCTTGGGCTGCAGCTTCTGCCGTGATCATGTGATCAATGGCAAGCTTTGTCGCACCATATGGGTTAGTTGGAATTGTCTCGGAAGTTTCAAGGATAGGAACAACCTTTGGCTCTCCATATGTAGCTGCAGATGATGAGAAAACAATCTTTGTAATCGATTGCTTGCGCATTTCATCCAACAAAATGCGAGTTCCATCAACATTTACTGAATGATAGAGATCAGGTTTTTCAACAGATTCGCCAACTAATGATTTGCCCGCAAAGTGCATGACCGCATCGCAACCGGTTAGGGCGTCGGCAACTTCGCTGCTATTGAGAAGTGAACCTTGAACAAAACGCACACCAGCAGGGACCGTGTCGGCATGGCCCATGCTGCAATCATCTAAAATTGAGATTTCAAAGCCTTGGGTGAGCAATATTTCAACTGCAGTCGAACCGATGTAGCCAGTACCGCCAGTTACTAAAACCCGCATTACAAAACTACTTCGCGCAACTGGGCTGCAGATTGTTCTGGGCGCATATCCATAATGAATGCACCCATCGCAGATTCAGAACCAGCCAAATACTTTAATTTTCCAGGGGCGCGACGAACACTTGTGATCTGCCAATGCAGGCGCATCACATCTCGACCAACACGCACAGGTGCTTGGTGCCAGGCAGCGATGTAAGCCATTTCAATTCCAAAGACGCCATCCAATCTGCGTGTAACTTCAAGTGCGATCTCTGGGAAAGCATCACGATCTGCATCTGTTAAACCAGTCAGATCTGCAACTGGGTTCAGGGGAGTGATGTGAATTTCAAATGGGTAACGGGCAGCGTATGGAACAAATGCGATCCAACGATCATTTCTAGCAATGATGCGCTCTTTATCTCTAATCTCACGGGCAACAATTTCGTCAAATAAAACTTTGCCAGTTTGTTCTTTGTACTTATTGGCTGCAGTTAACATCTTTTCAACGCGAGGTGGAATATATGAATAGGCATAGATCTGACCGTGTGGGTGAGACAGAGTCACACCGATTTCTTCGCCGCGGTTTTCAAAGGGAGCAATGTGTTCAATAAAGCTTTCTTGTGACAGTTCGGCGGTGCGATCAATCCATGCCTCAAGCAAGGTGCGAACACGTTGTGGGGTGAGATCCTTAAATGCTTTTCCGTGTTCTGCGGTAAAGCAAATTACTTCACACTTACCGGCAGCAGTTCCTAAATCAGTATCAGGTCCAACCATGTCAGGAAGTGCCCAATCACCAACAGGTGGGCGAAGTGATGGCGAGCGATTATCAAAGACAACAACTTCAAAATCTGATTCAGGAATTTCAGTGAGTAAATCACCCGTGGTAGGACACAAAGGGCATAGCTCTTTTGGTGGCAAGAAGATTCGTCCTTGACGATGAGCTGCCATTGCAACCCATTCATTGACCAGTGGATCTAGGCGAAGTTCACCAATTCCTGGTTGTTCTTCCCGTGGCCGGGCATCTTCAACATTTCGCGCTTGGCCACCGGTGTCGTAATAGCGAATAGTTCGACCATCGGCCATGTGGCGATCATTTCTGATGACGCCTGCTTTTAGTTTTTTACTCTCGCCCATAGTGTCGTTACTCTACCTTTGTGAGCAAGCAATCCGCACTATTGAGCGCACCTTCATCATCTCTGTTGCTTGAGGTTATTGATGGGGCCCTTGTAATCCAACACTGGGGAGCACCCGTGCATGGAGATCTCGCATCTGTGCAAACTGCGATTCGACCATCGATTGCAAACAGCTCTTGGGATCAACCACAGTTTCCCGGAATCATGCGCGAGAGTTCTCGCGGATTCTTAGGCCGCCCAACATTATCTGGACACCGTAATGGAAAAGCATGGTCAACAAAGTTTGAAGTCACCGATTTTCATCATCAGAAAAACCACGTTGTGGTCATTTTTCGCGATCTTCATGCAGAGCTTGAAGTTGTCATTACTTTTGACCTTGATAACAATGGTGTTTTATTTCAAAGAGCAATAGTTAAGAATTTAGCTGAAACCGATTACTGCCTCAACGAATTTATTCATTGGTTACCTCTTCCAAAGGAAGCGACGCAAACCTTAGATTTTGCCGGACGTTGGTCTAATGAACGCAATCCGCAGCGCAAAGAGATCGCAACTGGCACTTGGGTGCGCGAATCCAGAGAAGGTCGCAGCGGACACAATTTTTCGATTGCAGATATTGCACTAACTTCGCAGACATCATTTCAATCCGGTAGCGCTTGGGCAACCAGCATCGCCTGGAGCGGTAACTCACATTATTTGGTTGAAAAACTCTTTGATGGTTCACAATCAATTGGTGCTGGCGAACTATTGCTACCTGGTGAATTGACACTGGCTTCAGGTGAAACATATGAAGCACCTGCGTTGGTTTCTGTGTATTCAGCAGAAGGTTTAGATGGAATAAGCGCTGCCTACCATTCATACCTTCGAGCTCGCGCAGTTCATCCAAAGAGAGAACGACCACTGACTTTTAATATGTGGGAAGCGCTGTACTTTGATCATGATGAGGAAAAGATCAAAGCGCTAGTCGATGTAGCAGCCGAAGTTGGAATCGAGCGAATTGTTTTAGATGATGGTTGGTTCCATTCCCGTCGCAATGATCGCGCTGGTCTTGGCGATTGGGTTATCGATCCGGCTGTTTGGCCAAATGGTTTGTCACCAATTATTAAATACATCAATGACAAGGGAATCGAGTTTGGTCTGTGGTTTGAAGGCGAAATGGTTAACCCAGATTCAGATTTATATCGCGCCCACCCTGAATGGATATTGCACGAAGCAGATCGTGTTCCACCACTGTGGCGCCATCAACTAGTTCTAGATATTGGTCACGAAGGTGCGTTCAATCATGTGCTGGAACAAACCTCTGCTGTCCTTGCTGCGCACAACATTGCCTACATCAAGTGGGATCACAACCGCGTTCTAGTCGATGCTGGTCACCTAGGTTCGGGCGGGATCCATCGCCAAACACAAGCGATCTATCGTTTATTTGCAGAGCTTAAAAAGCGTCATCCAGGACTTGAAATTGAATCATGCGCATCAGGTGGAGCACGTATTGATTTAGGCGTGATTGATTACGTTGATCGCTTCTGGACAAGTGATAACAATGATGCGTTAGAGCGCCAAACTATTCAGCGTTGGACAGCTCAAGTTATTGCACCTGAATTACTTGGAACTCACATTGGGCCAACTCATGGACACCAAACAGGTCGTACATTAGAACTTTCTATGCGCGCAACAACAGCTTTATTTGGCCATGCGGGGATCGAATGGAGTATCACCGAAGCTACAGCTGAAGAACGTAAGCATCTTGCAACATGGGCGCAGTACTACAAGAACAATCGTGGACTGCTTCATTCAGGAAAGATGGTTCGCGTAGATTACCCAGAACCACACGCATATTTACATGGCGTGATTGCGCATGATGCATCTCGTGCAATTTTTGCTTATGTTCAGTTAACTCCAACAGTTGCAATTCACCCATCACCACTTAAGTTTCCTGGATTAGCTGAAACAGCAAACTATGTAATCAAAGCTGTATATCCAGCAGGTAAGCCGCGCTTTATGTTAATTACTCCACCTGACTGGATGTCTGGAATCACTCTGTCAGGTTCAGCTCTTGCTTCAATTGGTGTGACTGCGCCAATTCTGGCTCCCGCGAATGCCTTCTTGATCGAAATAAGTAAGGCTTAATCAACCCAATTCAAGGTTCGCTCAACAGCTTTCTTCCAACCTGCATAACCAACTGCGCGTTGTTCGGCTGTGCTTTCAGAGCTCCAACGACGAGATTGTTTCCATTGCTTTCGAACTTCATCAGTTGAAGACCAAAAGCCAACAGCTAATCCGGCAGCGTACGCAGCACCGAGCGCTGTAGTTTCACCAATTAATGGGCGAGTAATGTCGATTCCCATTACATCTGCCTGCATCTGCATACACAAAGAGTTAGCTGTTATTCCTCCATCAACACGCATTTCCTTCATTGGAACGCCGCTGTCAGCAACCATTGCATCCATAACATCGCGTGTTTGATAGCAAATAGCTTCCAGTGCTGCTCGCGCAAGATGTGCCTTTGTTGCGGCGCGAGTTAACCCAACAATCACGCCGCGTGCATCCGTCCGCCAATACGGAGCAAATAAACCAGAAAATGCGGGGACGAAATAAACTCCCGCGGTATCTGTTACTGAAGATGCCAAGCTTTCAGTTTCTGCAGCATTTGAAATAATTCCCAATTGATCCCGAAGCCATTGGATTGCAGAACCCGTGACAGCAACTGATCCTTCTAATGCGTAATGGGCCGGTGCATCACCTAATTTAAAACAAACGGTAGTCAGCAGACCATTTTTTGAACGAACGATTTCAGTTCCAGTATTTAGTAGCGCGAAGTTTCCAGTGCCATATGTTGTCTTTGATTCGCCACGTTCAAAGCACACCTGACCAACCATTGCAGCTTGTTGATCGCCCAAGATTCCGGCAATCGGAATTGCTGTGCCAAATGGACCATGAGGATCTGTAAGCGCATAGGTTTCCGAAGAAGATTTAATGACAGGTAGGGCAGATCGTGAAACTCCAAAGATAGAAAGGAGTTCGTCATCCCAATCCAAAGTTTCAAGGTTCATCAATAATGTGCGGCTTGCATTTGTTACATCAGTTGCGTGCACGCCACCGCGGACACCTCCGGATAAATTCCACAACAGCCATGAATCGACCGTTCCAAATCGCGCATTGGCGGTCTTTGCTGCAGGAACATTTTTGAGAAACCAATTCATCTTGCTGCCAGCAAAGTACGGTGCGATTGTTAATCCGGTTGCGTGGCGAATCATTTGCTGTTGCTCATCTGACAAAGTGGCCAAGAAATCTGTTGTTCTGGTGTCTTGCCAAACAATTGCATTAGATAGCGGTTGACCTGTTGTTACATCCCACACCACGGTTGTTTCACGTTGGTTGGTCAGCCCAATTGCTGCTAAATCTGAGCCCAATATGTTCGCTTGCTTCAGAGCGCCAGCAATAACTTCTTGAGTTCGCTCCCAAATTTCAGCGGCATCATGTTCGACCCACCCTGCTTGCGGAAGAATTTGTCGATGTTCTAGTTGGTGCTGCCCAACAACCTGGCCTGCATGGTCAAAGATCATGAATCGAGTGCTACTAGTGCCCTGATCCAAACTGCCGATGTATGCCCCGATGTATGACACTGCGCGCAACCCCTCGCCGTAAGTTAGGCTTAGCGTACTCACTGGATACGGAGATGCAACGCATATGTTCTTGTCACAACTTGGCCCAGACCAGCGTGACTCTGCCATTTCCCAATTAGGCACAGAACAATTCGACATCCTCGTTATTGGCGGGGGAGTCAACGGTGTGGGTGCTGCCTTAGATGCCGCCTCTCGCGGATTAAAAGTCGCCCTTATCGAGGCGCAAGATATTGCTGCTGGAACATCGAGCAGATCTAGCAAGTTAATTCATGGTGGTCTTAGATATCTTGAACAATATGATTTCAAATTAGTACGAGAAGCTTTGCACGAGCGTGAGTTAATGGTTTCAACATTGTGCCCACATCTTGTTAAGCCAGTGGGATTTTTATTTCCACTAACTGAAAAGTTTAAAGAACGCACCTATGTTGGAGCAGGTTTAGCTCTCTATGATGCATTACGTGGATTTCAACGCGCGTTGCCGTGGCATAAACACCTAAGTCAAAAACAGATTAATGAAATTGCACCGTCACTTCGTCATGACATAGTCACAGGTGCAATCAAATACTTTGATGCCCAAGTTGATGATGCCCGCCACACAATGGCAGTTGCACGAACCGCAGCACGCCACGGTGCAATCATTGCCACCCAAGTTTCTGCTGAATCATTGATCCGTGAAGGCAAGCGTGTAGTTGGGGTAAATGCTCTTGATTTAGCATCAGGAAAAAAGATTGCTATTAAAGCAGGGGCGACGATCATGTGTGCCGGTGTATGGAGCGATCAATTACATGAGCGCTTTGAATTAACTCCTGGATATCACGTGACAATGAGTAAGGGCGCACACATTGTCCTTCCTGGATCTGCGATTAAATCTGATGCCGGAATTATTTTAAAGACTCCGATTTCTGTGCTGTTCATAATTCCATGGGGAGACAAGTGGATTGTTGGCACAACAGATACTCCGTATGAGGGTGATCGTGCAGAGCCATTTGCTACTCGCGCAGATGTTCAATACATATTGGATCAAGCCAATCGCGTTCTCGAACCAAAGTTACAAGCAGATGAAATTATCGGCGTTTATGCAGGATTGCGTCCATTAGTTGCAAACAACAAGAGCGCAACAACAACAAAGCTTTCCCGTGAGCACACCGTAGATCGACCAGCTGCTGGCTTTGTATCGATTGCCGGCGGCAAGTACACGACATATCGAGTCATGGGCAAAGATGTAGTTGATCGAGCAGTAATTGAACTACGTAAATTAACTCAAGACTCTGTGACTGAAAAACTTCCTTTAGTAGGGGCAGATGGCTACTTCGCATTAGAGCAACAGAAAGAGCGTATAGCTCAAGAATCTGGGCTAGATGTAGAGACTGTTGTACATTTACTAAATCGCCATGGTTCATTAATTAGCGAGATCCTTGAAATAATTGAGGAACAACCTAAATTAGCTAACAAATTGGATATGAACCTGCCGTATATAAAGGCTGAAGTTCTCTATGCGGCTTCTCACGAAGGTGCACGATCAGTAGATGATGTAATTTCTCGCCGTACTCGCTTGTCTTTCGAAGCGGTCAATCATGGCGTGCATCTTGCAGATGAAGTTGCAGCACTAATTGCTCCAGTTCTTGGGTGGAGTGCGAAGGAACGAAAAGAGTCTGTTGCGCAATACACAGAATTAGTTGATCGTGAAATTGCCGCTCTAGATCAGCTACTTGAGGTTAATTCTTAATCTGCCCTTTGCAACCATCAGTAGTTGGCTTTTTAGTTGCAGTGGGTGAAGGTGTCGGTTTTGGGGTAGGTGTTGGGCCTTGTGCCACGGTAAAAGTGACTGGAAAAGTTGAATCTGCATGCGTTCCGGAGACATCTTGATATAGAACTTTTCCTACAAATGTTCCAGCTGGAACGCCCTTGATGGCTAAAGTCCACACACCGCTTGTTTCGCGCAAAATTGTTTGAATTGGCTCTGGATCAGGCACGGTTGTCTTATCAAAGACCAACTTAACTCCACCAGTTACAACGGGCGAACCGTTTGGACGTACTACAGAAACTTTGAAGGTAACCAACTTATTGGTTGTACTTGCCGATTGATCTAATACAGCAATAGTTGAAGCTTCTTGCAGCGGCATTAAATCCAACAATGTTGGCGCCCAGGATCCTTTAGCCAAATCAAGAAATGCGTATGGCGTTCCTCTAAATATGTTCAAATCTAATCGGGCTCCCGGTACGCCATATTTATCTGCAATTCCACACGATGTGTACTGCCAGACAGTCCATTGAGAATCACAGTTGGCACCGGTCCAAGAATGCACATAGCAACCGCCAGCTTTTAATCCGGGTTGATTAATTGGATTTGCTGGATCAATTGCATATTGGGCCAACCACAATGGATATTGAGCAAGTTCAGTTGAGCGAACCATGGAACCTTCAAGAAAATTTGCATATGAATACACAATAGGAGTTCTACCCGTTTTCTCTTTTACTGACGCAAGGAAAGTAGTCGCCCACAATGTCACAGCGCTTCTAGTTGCATATTTCTGACAAGCACCAGAAGTAGAGAGCCGAACACATTTATTCTCAAGGTCTAGTGCATATGGCAAATCTTTCTCGCCGTATCCGCCCATAGCTGCTAACCGCCAGACAACTTTTTGGGCCTGTGCTAGCGCATCCCTTTTTATATCCTCTGGATCTGTAACATCAGGTAATACTGCGTAATGATAAAAGCCAGTAAAGATTCCAGCAGCTTGTGCAGCGTTATGGTCCATTGCCGCATACTTAACAGATAGTTGATCTGCAGAGTCTCTAGTATCAGAGGCTTTAATAAAAACGAATCGAACTCCTGCTGCATACATTTTGGTGAAGTCAATTGCTTTGTCATTGGGATGTTGCCAGCGGCTTATGTCGGCGCCATGTATTCGGCCGCCAGGACCCAATAAATCGATAAATAATGCAGGATCTACATTTGAGATTTCAGGTTGCTGCTTTATTTCGATTGCCCGAATAGGTGAGTAGATGCTCTTATTGCCTACAACTGCAACTGCGCGATAACGCACCTTTGCTTCAAGCGCAGTTGCCAGAGCGGTTACTTTCCATGTACCAACCTTTGATACTTTTGTATTAAACCTTGTAGTACTCCAAGACCCGTTGGTATCAACTTGAATCTTGATTACTGTGCCGGATTTGTTGGGCTTAAGCGATCCATACAGAGTTATTAAAAGTTCAGATGAACTTGGGGTCTGTCGCAATGACATTGATAACGTCGATGCAACCGCAGCAGAGTTAGGCGCAGTTATTACCGCAAGCACAAGAGCTATTGAAAGAAGTGAAGATCTGATTTTCATTGTTCCGAGATCTCAACACTTATTCCAAGAGTCGATGCAATGGCATCTACCAAAGCAGATTTGAGGTTTGGCCTAGTTTCGGAGTATTCGTGGGAAGTTGCGAATTTGCGACTATCCGAAAAATCTAAGGTCAAAACGCCCTCTTCATAGGATGACAAACGAGCATCGAAGTAGGCAATCCATGCAACGCGATTGGTCGACTCAAGTGCATCAAGCACCTGATTCCACTGCGCGCGAATTTCCTTCAGCTCCATAGCTGCGAACTTTACCTGTGCCCGCTGGTAGATCAGGAGAGTTAGTGTCTAGGCGCGCCTATCCATTTGAAGTACTCACCAACTAATTGAACTCGCAGGTTTTTAGATCTATCTGGCTGCACATTCAATACCTGAGCAATACGAGAAACTATCTGTTCCACTGCTTTTTCACTTACAAATCGAATTCTACTTATCTCAGCATTTGTTAAGCCATCAGCCACGAGGCGCAAAGTCTCAATCTGAACATCCGTTAAGTGAGACATTAAGTTTTGTAATGCTTTTTCAGGTAATGAAACATTTCCATTTACCCAAGTAACGGGGGATTCGGCGACCAAAATCCGTGATTCAGATATGACATCACATAAGGCTGCGACGTTGTTCATACTCTTTTTTAATACAACCTTGGCTCCAAAGGGAATCTCACTAATCATTTCACCTAGTAAGCGAAGATCGGCACATGCGACGAGCATTACAACACCAATAGAAGGTGATTCTCTGCGGATTGTGTTGGCTATTGAAATGGAATGTTCACTAGAAAAATGCATATCTATTAACAAGACATTAGGTTGCATACTTCGCATCAGCAATACCGCTGAGGATTCTTTTTGTGCTTCACCAATTACATTTGTTCCATGTAATTTAAG
>CAIXVA010000083.1 GCA_903922745.1 uncultured Actinomycetes bacterium | reverse complement strand
GTTGCACGATCACTGACTAGATCAACACCCCAGAACACACCAGCACCACGGATATCGCCAATAACCTTGTGCTTCTTAGCTAATTCAGCAAGGCCAGGACCCAGAATCGTTTCACCAATCATGGTGGCATTTTCCAGCATTTTTTCTTCCTTCATGACATCAATAGTTGCAACCGCGGTTGCACATGCCATTGGGTGGCCCATATATGTCAGACCACCAGCAAATACCTTGTCATCAAAGGTATGAGAAATTGCATCACTGATGACAACGCCACCAAGTTGGATATAACCAGAGGTAACACCCTTTGCAAAGGTAATTAAGTCTGGAACAACGTTTGAATGTTGGTAGGCAAACCATTTACCGGTGCGACCAAAGCCAGACATAACTTCATCTGCAATCCACATGATCTTGTACTTATCGCACAGCGCACGGACGCCTTCTAGATATCCCTTAGGTGGAACTAAAACACCTGCAGTACCTGGAACAGTTTCAATTAAAACAGCTGCAATTGTGTTTGGACCTTCAAAGATAATAGTTTGCTCAAGATGTTCTAGCGCGCGCTTGCACTCTTCTGCTTCATCCTTTGCCCAGAAAGCTGTGCGATAAAGATATGGTCCCCAGAAATGAACATGGCCGAATGCAAATTCATTAGGGAATCTGCGTGGATCTCCAGTTGCATTTATCGCTGCTCCTGTGTTGCCGTGATACGAACGGTACGTAGAAAGCACCTTGTGCTTATGAGTATGCATGCGGGCCAGACGAATCGCATTTTCTATTGCATCTGCTCCACCGTTTGTGAAAAAGACTTTTGCAAAGTTATCGCCAGCTAATTCAACAATTCTTTGTGCCGCTTCATTACGAGCTTCATTGGCATGCTGAGGTGCAACTGTTGTCAGCACTTCAGCCTGTGCCTGAATAGCTTTAATTACCTTTGGGTGCTGGTGTCCAATATTTGTAAATACCAATTGTGAAGAAAAATCTAAGTACGTCTTGCCTTCAAAATCCCAAAAGCGCGATCCTGAACCACTTGCAATAGGCATAGGTGAAATAGCGCCTTGGGCTGACCAAGAATGAAAAACATATTCATGGTCTGCAGCACTTACCGCCGCTTGCTTGGCTGGATCATTAATTGGAGCGCTCATCAGTGTCCTCGAACCCTTGGTAGTTAGTGGCGCCATCATAAACCTCTGAAGTAGATTGCACCTATGACCCAGATAACGCATTGGATTAATGGCGCCCTTGATACTCACAAGCCACAGCGCAGCGGAGAAGTTTTTAACCCTGCAACCGGCAAGGTCACCAAAACCGTTGCCTTTGCTGATGCAGCAACTGTGGACCGAGCAGTTAATGTCGCAACTGAAGCTTTTACAACATGGCGTCACAGTTCTTTAACAAAGCGAACACAGGTTCTATTCGCATTTCGTGAACTAGTTCAGCAGAACAAGGAAAAAATTGCTGCACTGATTACCGATGAACACGGAAAAGTATTAAGCGATGCTGCAGGAGAAGTAACTAGAGGTCTTGAAGTTGTTGAGTTTGCTTGCGGAATCCCACATCTATTAAAAGGTGGTTTTTCAGAAGAGGTTTCATCGGGTGTAGATGTGTATTCAATCCGCCAAGCACTTGGCCCGGTTGCCATTATTTCTCCATTTAACTTTCCAGCGATGGTTCCAATGTGGTTCTTCCCAGTTGCCATTGCCTGCGGAAACACAGTTGTAGTAAAGCCATCTGAAAAAGATCCGTCTGCTGCAATGTTTATGGCGCAGTTATGGAAAGAGGCAGGATTGCCGGACGGAGTATTTAACGTTGTCCATGGCGACAAAGAAGCAGTCGATGCGTTGCTTACGCACCCAGGAATTAAGTCAGTTTCATTTGTTGGATCAACACCTATTGCGCGTTATGTGTATGAGACAGGAACCAAAGCCGGCAAGCGCGTGCAAGCACTAGGTGGGGCAAAAAACCACATGATTGTTTTGCCTGATGCTGATTTAGAACTTGCAGCGGATGCTGCAATTAACGCTGGCTTTGGCTCAGCAGGTGAGCGTTGCATGGCGATTTCTGCAATCGTTGCAGTAGAACCAATTGCATCAGCCCTGGTTGAAAAGATTAAATCTCGTATGTCTTCTATTAAAACCGGTGATGGCACACAAGGTTCTGACATGGGTCCACTTGTTACTAAAGTTCACCGCGACAAAGTTGCGTCATACATCGAAGCAGGTAGTAAAGAAGGTGCAACTGTTGTTGTTGATGGTCGCACATTAGAAATTGCTGGCGATGGCTTCTGGCTTGGCCCTACATTGTTTGACAATGTGAGCCCTGAAATGTCTATTTACAAGGATGAAATCTTTGGTCCAGTTTTAAGCATTATTCGCGTTAATACCTATGACGAAGCGTTGAACTTAGTGAACTCACATCAATATGGAAATGGCACAGCGATCTTTACAAATGATGGCGGCGCAGCTCGCAGATTCCAGAATGAAGTAGAGGTTGGAATGGTGGGCATCAACGTTCCTATTCCAGTTCCAATGGCGTATTACTCATTTGGTGGATGGAAGAACTCATTATTTGGTGATTCTCATGCACATGGCACCGAAGGTGTTCACTTCTTTACTCGCGGCAAAGTTGTTACAAGCCGCTG
>CAIXVA010000082.1 GCA_903922745.1 uncultured Actinomycetes bacterium | reverse complement strand
TAAACGGCTTGTGATCTTTTGTGCAGCCTCTGGGTCATCCCAAAGATTAGGGACACCAGCCTCAACTTCTAGTTCATCTGCTTGCTTGCGAAGCTTTGGCAGATCCAAGACCTTTTCAATAGAAACTAGGGTCGCATCAACGGCGTTAATCTCTAAGTGATAATCGCGCGCGGCCATGTGCCAAGGATACCCATGCCTACTAGTGCAAGCGAATTCCAAATAGGTAGAAGCCCTCTTGAACCTGATTGGTAGTTCCTGCAGATGCAGTTAAAAACACAGAATCAATCGATGAAAATGGAACTCTAAAGGGCAAATTAACTTCGGATCGCGTTTCGATAGCTAACGATTGTCCATCGCATTGATAATTAGTTAGTTGTATTCCCTTTAACTGATGCCATTTCAAATCACTGTCATCATTACTCCAGGAATGCAGTTCTAGTAGAACTTCTAACCCTCCTCGATTGCAATCAATTGGAATCACGGGATGTGCTCGATGGGTTGCAAGCGCCAATGGAACAGTGAACATATTTGCTTTACCTTGGTAATAACTACTTTTATCTAATGTATGGACGCCACGTTGAGCTGCAGCTTCTGTCGCCTGGGCCAACGAACGTTTCCCAATTATTACAGTAGACACATCGGTCATCACCATTAATGAAGCCACAGTTATAAGAAATAATCCGATAACGATTACAGCGATTGATCCTGTTTGATCATTAAAAAATTTTAAACGGCATACAAAGTTGCGAAGTGCGCCCCCACGCTTCCCAACGGTCATGGGAGCCACGGACTTAAATGTTCTTGTGCACTAGCCGTAACCACTCGGCCAGTTTGTTGATCTACGAAAGAGATAGTTAATTTAATTCGACCATCTGCCGACAGGCATGGAAAGCGGCTGCAATCTAAACGTGTTCGCAAAGATGCAACCTCAGAATTACTTAGCTTCCACTGTTTCGCAAGTAACTGAGTGGCTTTTCCCGAAAGATCTCGGGCCGCGGATTCATCATCGCTTATTACATAAACACGAAGAACCTCTCTAGCCATAGACCTGGCAATCTCTTCATTCATGCTAACGCCCGAAAAATGATTCAGGTATATGAACACGGGTATAAATAATGGGATTGCTAATGCAACAAATTCAACGATCGCACTACCGGAGTCGGACTTTAGCTTTGTTGTGAAAGCAGATTTTGTAAAGCTGTTGAAACAGGACATGAAAATATGCTTGATCTTCATTGCGTTGGATTTGTTGGCTCAATCACTGCAATACCGACAACATCAGCTACCGGGTCTCCGCCCATAAGAGAAGCTAAGCCAGGAACGATTTGGGGCAGCGCATGTCTGCGATGAGTTATGAGAATCTGAATCTTTTCTATTCGGCCGCCGACTTCAAGTACTTCATCTCCAGGCCGGTATTGATGTGAAATAGCGCGAGCAGAAGCATCTCCTTGCGCTAACGCCATCTCAGTATTTCGAATATTGGTCGCAACAATCAATTGAACGCCTATCAAGAAAAGGATCAGCATTGGAATAAGGACCAATGCACTTTCTACATTGCCATCCTCTTTTCGCATAGTTTGTAAAGATCGTGTCCTAATTTTCCATAGTGATTTTTTAATAAGCCTAGTTAACATCTGTATCTGTCTGTACATGATGGGCCTTTAACGAATTCCATTCATGGAATCCAATGAGTCCTTAAGAATTGCCGTTAAACGTGGAGCTGCAATTGTCCAGATTGCAGTTACTAGCCCTGTTGTCATCAAAACGACAAGAACCCAGCCGGGAACATCTCCACGGTCATCTTTTAGTTGTGCAAAAAATGCATCATGTTTACGAATTAATGCATTGCGGAATTGGAGTTCAGCTCGTACCGCGCGTTCTGCAATTGTGTTCATTATTCCTCCTGTTTGTTTGAGTGTTATTTATCTGATGTGGTGCTTATGCGACTCATGTGAATTCTCTTTAAAGCGCGTGCTGCTCTACTATGAGGATTCTGCGAATGTGGATAAACACTTAATCCCATTGACATTGACATTTTGGATGACGAGCAAATCTGACTGGCAAATTTTGAACAGGCGTTGTGTAGTCAAAGCACATTTGCGCTCCAGTTAGCTCGCAAACACCAGTGTCAATTAATTGCAAAATGGCTTGCACGATTGTTCCTGCCATTTGATAAGAAATAGCGACTGGAATTTCACGACTATGGGCCGATAAGGGAATCAAATTGTGAATTCCGTATCGCTCTGCCTTTCCAATTTCTAGGCATTGCACGCAAGGGGTCTTGCCTGGCTTTACCAGCGGGCCTGCGTATGCGGCTCCCCCAGAGACAGCCCCTACAAATAGATGATCCATTCGATCCCGCATCAACTGTTCGATTAATTGGGGGGTGTACTCGCCAACTATGACGCGCACATTATGCGCAGGAATAGGTGAGGTAATTGTTCCTTTAACACTCTTGGATGCAGTTGGAAAAAGTGACCATTCTCTGGTTAATTCTTCGATTCGCGATTTGTAGTTAAGCCCAAAATCACTAATTCTTAAGACGCCTGTTCCTAAATCACTGTCGCCAATTGAACTTAGATCTCGATGAGATC
>CAIXVA010000081.1 GCA_903922745.1 uncultured Actinomycetes bacterium | reverse complement strand
GTAGTTCAGGAACCAAATTGAGATTCCAACTACTAGGCCGTTATCTTCTGCAACATGGCAGAAAGCAACAGGATTTTCTCCAAAGATTGTTTCTTGGATTTGTTCGATTGTTGCCTTAGCTTCCAAAGGTGCCTTTTCATACTCAGCCAAATCCTTGATCAGCTGATGTATGCGGGGAATATCCGCTTTGGTTGCGTAACGAATCATTGCGGCAGTCTATAACGATTGCGAGGGAGTCTTTGAATTAGTAGGTCATCAGTCAATGTTTTCAATGCTTTTTCGACCTGTGATTCTTCAGGCCACAACTTCTTTATTGCAGACTCTGTTAATGACTCGTTTTCACGAAGAGCTTGCACAATTGTTCCGCGGCATTTGCGATCAGTGCCATGCCAATCTTGTGATTTACGAACTAGATCTGTTTTTGGATAGCCATTCTTGCGCCAGTTGCACTGACCAATTATTGGACAGAGTTCACATGATGGGTTCTTTGATGTGCAAACAAGTGCGCCAAGTTCCATAGTTGCAGCAGCCCATAGGTGTGCATTCTTAGTTGGAAGAATCTCAAGTCTGCGTGCTTTCTCTCGAGCAGTTGGCGCAGGTTTTGGATGTTCTTCGCCATCAATTGCGCGCACCAGTAATCTGCGAATGTTCACATCCATCACAAGTGATCGTTGTTCAAATGCAAAGGCTGCAATGGCAGCAGCGGTGTATTCACCAATGCCTGGTAGTAGCTGAAGTGTTTCTTGATCTTCTGGCACTTTGTTATTGAAATCTTCAGCGATGATTTGAGCGGCAGCATGTAGTCGCAATGCACGGCGTGAATAGCCAAGACGTCCCCAAGCGGTAATGACTTGTGCAGGTGTTGCCTGCGCTAAATCTTTGGGAGTTGGCCAACGCTCCATCCACTCATTCCACTTAGGAAGAACTCGATTAACTGGAGTTTGTTGCAACATGTATTCACTGACCATTACACCCCAAGGGGATGTCTCGCGCCACGGTAAATCTCTTTTGTTCTTTTTAAACCAAGTAAGAATTGGTTTTTCTAACGAACTCATTCGCCCGAGATTTTTACCCGTTTTAGCGCGGCATCAAGACGTGAAACTTCAACGATCTCCATGCCATCAATCTTTGTGTCTGATCCGGTTGGTACTAGTGCGCGCTTGAAACCAAGACGATAAGCCTCTTGCAGTCTGCGATTAACACCGCTGACCTTGCGTATTTCACCAGCTAAACCAACTTCACCAATTGCTACTAAATCTGAAGGTAGGGCAAGACCTTTTGCAGCAGATGCGACAGCCAAAGCAAGGGCTAAATCAGCCGCCGGCTCTGTCATTTTCATGCCGCCAACAGTTGCTGCATAGACATCTCTGCCACCTACACGCACATTTGCACGTAGTTCTAGAACAGCAAGAGTCATTGATGTGCGAGCAGAGTCCAAACCTGAAACAACTCGACGTGCATTTCCGTAATCATTTTCACGACCAGCAGAGACTAGGGCTTGGATTTCAGCCAACAGTGGACGGCGTCCTTCAAGAGTGACAGTGACACATGTGCCTGGAACTGGTTCTGCATGGCGTGATGTGAAAAGCCCAGTTGGGTCAAGGACAGATTCAATTCCGGTATCACTTAAGTCAAAGCAGCCAACCTCATCTGATGCACCAAAGCGGTTTTTGATTGCGCGGATTAAGCGAAGACGTGAATGACGTTCGCCTTCAAACTGCAACACAACATCAACGATGTGTTCTAGAAGTCTAGGACCGGCAATCGAACCATCTTTTGTTACATGTCCAACTAATAACAATGTGATGTCACGATCTTTACAGATGCGAATTAATGCACCAGCAACTTCACGAACTTGTGTAACTCCACCAGGTGCGCCATCTGCTGCGGAACTTCCAATAGTTTGAACTGAGTCAATGATCAGTAGTTGTGGCTTAACCGAATCAATATGGGCAATGACTGCGCCAAGATCTGTTTCAGATGCAAGAAATAGTTGTGAGTCAATTGCATTGATGCGCTCTGCGCGAAGTCGCACCTGTGAGGCAGATTCTTCACCACTTATATAGAGTGCAGAGATTCCCTTTGACGCCGATTGCGCAGCAACTGAAAGTAGCAATGTTGATTTACCAACACCAGGTTCGCCCGCTAATAAAATTGCCGCACCTGGTACTAATCCGCCACCAAGTACGCGATCTAACTCTGAAACACCTGTTGGGCGTGCATGGGCTGCAGATAAATCAACATCACCAATAGGAGTTGCTTTTGCAGTTACATTTCCTGCAACAAGTGATAATTTCTTAGGTGCAGCAATCTCTTCAACAACGCCCCATGCTTGGCATTCACCGCAGCGACCAACCCATTTTTGGGAGGTCCAACCGCACTCTGTGCAGCGGAATGGATCTTTTTCAACCTTGGCCATGAGGTAACCCTATGACAAGGGACTGACTATTTCTTCTGGGCAGCCAATGTTGCTGGATGCTGAATGATAAATAGTGGCAAGTTGCGGGCTGCAGAGTCACGGATGTGTTCCATACGGACATCACACAGACGAGCCAGTTCGTTATAGGCATCTTTGCCCATCAACAGTTCAAGCTC
>CAIXVA010000080.1 GCA_903922745.1 uncultured Actinomycetes bacterium | reverse complement strand
ATTGCAAACGTTGTGCTGCGCCTTGCAGATCATTTTCTGGATACATAGGGCGCAAGATTGGATCAGTTGCAACAACTGCATAAAACTGAGACACCAAATCTGCGAAGAATTTCTCTCCGCCGACTTTTTCGTAGAAGTTACTCATACCTGCAGACTAGCCGTGCTCTTGCCTTTTGCAATCAGCAATACGCAATAACTGCTGACTAAACAAAGGGCACCACTTATATAAAAGGCTGCAGCATAATCTCCCAGTTTTACACGCAAGACAGCTGCGCCAAATGCGGCAATTGATCCACCAATTTGATGGGCAGCAAAGACCCATCCGTAAATTACCGTTGCTCTATCTGGTCCCAAGATTGTGCGACACAACATGATTGTTGGCGGGACGGTTGCAACCCAATCCAGACCGTAGAAAATAATGAAAACTAATGTTGATGGATGCATGGTTGAGAACAAAATTGATGGAAGTAAGAAAAGAGAAAGCCCGCGAAGCCCGTAATAGAAGAACAACAGTTTGCGTGGATCGTATTTATCAGTCAGCCACCCTGAAGCTAGTGTGCCAATCACATCAAAGACACCGATGAGGGCCAGCAGGCTAGCTGCTACCACTTGACCCATACCGTGATCATGAGCGGCCGGAATAAAGTGAGTTCCAATTAATCCACTAGTTGATAATCCACAAACAAAAAAAGTTCCAAATAAAATCCAGAAATCTTTATGCGCACTTGCTTCCTTTAAAGTAACTATCGCTAGCTTCGCAGCGTTCATCGTTGATTTAACTGGAGGCTGCCAATCAGCTGGCGCACCATACGGCAGCAAACCAAGATCTGCTGGCTTTTCGCGTAAGAATAAATAAATCATCGGAACCATAAACATCGACGCTGCGCCAATTGTTAAGCCAATCGATTTCCAACCATAAGCGCCAGAAAGTGCTGTTAGTCCAGGCAAGAAAACTAACTGGCCCGTTGCAGCCGCTGCAGTTAGCGCGCCAACTACTAAGCCACGACGCTTAACAAACCAACGGTTTGCAATAGTTGCTGCAAACACCAATGCCATCGACCCAGTACCAATACCTACGATTACACCCCACGTTAGAACTAACTGCCATGGTGCATGCACAAATGTTGTTAGGAAAGCACCAGTACTTACAGTCGTTAAAGCTGCCATAACAACTTTGCGAACAGTAAATCGCTCCATCAACGCTGCAGCAAATGGTGCTGTTAATCCATATAACAGAACATTTATTGCGATTGCTAGTGAAATCTGATCTCGGTGCCAACCAAATGCATCTTCAAGCGGGACGATTAATACCGACGGAGCTGATCTAAAACCAGCTGTTGCAACAAGGGTAAAGAAGGTAACTATCGCAGCAATCCATGCAGGATGAACTCTTCTTTGTGTTGGCATTAAGGAACCAGTCGAACCCAAACAGCGGTGTCAGTTGGCAATGTGTGTCCGGTTACCGGTCCACTTGCAACCAAAATCTGGCTATTACTTGGTAATTCAATTGGTGCACCGAAGTTGATGTAGCAGGCAAAATCTCCTGGTCGTTCAAAGGCAACGACATCTTTGCCTGCTTCGATCCATTCCATTGGACCATCACCAAGACCTGCTTCAGCTTTGCGAATAGCAAGTGCTTCGCGATACATAGTTAGTGTTGAACCTTCAACGCCATCTTGTGTATCAACTGCGTATTGGCCCATCCAAGGAGACTGCGGCAACCATGTTTCGTTAAGTTTCAATGAATCATTTGTTGAAAAACCAAATCCACCCTTTGGATCAGCTGACCATGGCAATGGAACACGGCAACCATCTCGGCCGCGATCTTGGAAACCACTCATCTTCCATCGTGGATCTGTTAAGCGATCTTCAGGTAGGTCACGTACCTCAGGCAATGCAAGTTCTTCACCTTGGTACAAATATGTTCCGCCTGGCAATGCCAGCGTCATCAACGTTGCACTACGGGCACGCAATGTTCCGCGGGCGATGTTTAACTTCTTTGGATCTCCTTGGCGGGAAAACGTTGTGTCCCCATGATTTGTTAAACCAAGATCAAGACGATCCACTGAGCGCACGACATCGTGGTTGTTAAATACCCACGAAGTAGGAGCACCAACTTCTGCCAACGCTTCAATGGAGTTGTCAATCTTTGTGCGGATTTCTTTGGCATCCCACAATGTTGTGAGCATTTCAAAGTTAAATGAGTTTTGAAGCTCATCTGCGCGCACATATCGGGCAATACGAGAAGCTGGACTTACCCATGCTTCAGCAACAGCCATGCGATCACCAGGGTATGAGTCAAAGATTTTGCGCCATGATCGGTAAATATCATGAACGCCTTCTTGATCCCAGAACGGTTTGTGCTCTGTTCCAAGCATTGATGCTGTTGGATCAATACGAATATCTGGCAAACCTGCCTCTTTAATCATTCCGTGGGCAACATCGATACGGAATCCATCGACGCCGCGATCTAACCAAAACTTCAAAACATCTTCTAAGTGATCTTTTACTTCTTGGTTTTCCCAATTCAGATCTGGTTGTTCAACAGCAAATAGGTGCAAGTACCACTGCCCTGGTGTGCCATCAGCTTCGATAATTCGTTGCCATGCTGGTCCGCCAAAAACTGCTTCCCAGTTATTAGGTGGCAGATCTCCGTTTTCACCCTTGCCATCTCGGAACATATAACGATCGCGCTCTTTTGATCCTGGCTTTGCAGCTAACGCTTCTTGAAACCACTTATGTTGATCTGATGTGTGGTTAGGAACAATGTCAACAATAAATTTAATTCCGAAATCATGAGTTTCTTTGATCAACTGTTCTGCCTGTGCCAAAGTTCCATAAGCAGGTTCAATATCCATGTAATCAGCAACGTCATACCCATGATCATGTTGTGGCGATGGATACCAAGGAGAAATCCAAATTGCATCAATACCTAATGATTTCAAATATGGAAGACGTGAACGAATGCCTTCGACATCACCAATACCGTCACCATTTGCATCAGCAAATGAGCGTGGATAGATCTGGTACGTAACCGCATCTCTCCACCAAGGACGTTCTGTACGTGATGCTAGCTGAGCCATTATTAGTTCTCCAGATATTTGTTAAGGAATTCGCGCTCCGCATCATTGAGGGGCCGCGACTTTTTGGTATCCATGGAAACAGTAACTTGAACAGTTTTAACAACTGCCAATAGTTCGTCCCCATTTTTCATTTCATAGGTCACACCAAATGATGATGTGCCAATCTTGTTTACCCAGATTTCAACATCAATGTAGATATCACCGGTGTAGATAGGTGCAATGAAATCAACCTCTGCCCTAGCCACAACCATTTCGAGCATCTTTGACCACGCATAGCGGGCTTCTTGAGCGAAAATTAAATATGTCGAATTATTAACATGACCAAATGCATCGAGGTCTCCCCAACGCACATACTGCTTATTAGTAAATCTCATCAGCGGGTTAGCTTTCGGTATGTCATGCGATGTGGGCGAGAAGCTTCTGCGCCCAAACGCTCACGTTTGTTTTCTTCATAGCTTTCAAAGTTACCTTCAAACCAGAACCACT
>CAIXVA010000079.1 GCA_903922745.1 uncultured Actinomycetes bacterium | reverse complement strand
TCTTCATTTAGTGAAGAACTCTTTCGAGCCCCCCACCGGAATCGGACCGGTGACCTTTTCCTTACCATGGAAACGCTCTACCAACTGAGCTAGGGGGGCGAGATCAAGGCCTGAGCCTACCTCTATACAGAGGAATGGCAAAAAACTTCGAACTACCCCTTTGGATCTAGCGTGATTTTGCCTGTTGTTTCACGGCTCCGCATCGCCTTATGAGCAACAACTGCTTGGCTCATTGGATACGTCGCACCGATTACTGGCTTCAACTTTCCTTCAACAACTAAGGCAAATAGTTGTTCAATTACATCATTCATCAATTCTTTCTTACCAAAGCAATGTTGCAACCAAAATCCTGTAATCGTTTTGCTTCCACCCATGAGTGAAGCTGGTTGAATCATTGTCGGTGCAACGCGTGATGCCATACCGTAAGTAACTAAGCGACCAAATGGTGCAAGAATTTCAAGGCTGTCATCAAAAGTTTTTCCACCAACCATTTCAAGCACAAGATTTACACGTTTGCCGCCATTTGCTGTTCTGATGGCCTCGCCTAAGTTTTCATGTGTTGCTTCTACAACTACGTCAGCTCCTAGTGAAGTTGCAAGAGCACGCTTGCCTTCAGATGATGCAACTGCAATTACCTTTGCGCCCCACATCTTTGCTAATTGAATAGCAATTGTCCCAACTCCACCAGCTGCTGCATGAATAACTACAGTCTCACCTGGTTGCACGTGGCCAAAAGTTTTTAAAATATGCCAAGCAGTTGAGCCTTGAACCAACATACATAATGCTTGTTCATCTGTGACGCCAACTGGAATTGGAATCATAAATGTCTTATGGGTGGCAACTTGCTGGGCATATCCTCCGGTTTCAACCAAAGCAAGAACTCGAACACCTGACGGTGTTGTTCCAACAATTTCAACGCCTGGAATCAACGGAAGTTTCTGTGGAAATAAATAAGAGTTTTCTGTTTGATGAGTATCTGCATAGTTAATTCCAATTGAAGTGACTTCAATAAGTTCTTGGCCTTCACCTGGAGTTGGAGTTTCTAGATCAACTAAGTGCATCACGTCTGGACCACCGAATTCGGTGATCTGAATTGCTTTCATTGCCAACCCTACTTTCCTGAATTAGCCCTTTGTAGAGCCGAGTGTTAAGCCTGAAACAAACTGCTTGCGCAGTACAAAGAACACGATCAAAGTAGGTAGCGCTGCGATTGTCGCACCAGCGGCCAAGAGGTTGTAATCCGTTACGAATTCACCTTGCAAGCGACCTAATGCAGATGTGATTGGACGTTTGGAATCGGTGGACATAAGAACTAACGCCCAGAAGAAGTCGTTGTAAATCCACGTCGTCATCAAAACACCAAGTGATGCCAATGCTGGACGAAGTAATGGCAACATCACCTTTGAGTAGTGAACAAAGACGCTTGCACCATCAACCATGGCAGATTCTGAGATTTCTTTTGGAACAGTCTTCATGTAGCTAGACAAAACAAATGTTGCAAAACCCATCTGGAATGCAACGTGAATCAAGACAACTCCCCAAGGAGAGTCATACAAGATTCTTGGCATTCCAACTGCCTTGCCCAAGGTGATGTACATCTTGAACACTGGAATGAACACTAACTGTGCTGGAAGCAGGTTACCCGCAGTAAAAAGTAGAAGTAGCGAAACATTCCATTTGAATGAGTAACGGCTAACAACGAAAGCAATCAACGAACCAAAAAATAATGTTAGAAAAACAGCTGGGATTGTGATTGCCGCTGTGTTCCAGAAATACAAAGGAAGATCCATGCGTGAGATTGCTTCTGTGTAGTTATCTAAGTTCAAAGTCTTTGGCATTGAGAAAACGCCATGTGCGCGAACATCCTTATATGGACGAAGTGAAGTCCAGATAGTCCAAACGATTGGGAAAATCCACACAATTGCAAAAACACCGATGAAGGCAGAGATAAAGCGATCCTTAACCTTCTGCTTATTTTTGTACTTAATAGCTGCTTGCTGAAGCTCTAGGTCAATGCTCATTGGACATCACTCTTAAAGGTTGCTCGTAGGTAGGCGATGATTGGTCCGATCGATAGAACGAAGAGGATTACCGCGTATGCCGCACCCTTCATAGATGCACCTTCTCCTGCGATATTTTGGAATACCAAGGTTCCTAAGATTGGGAATCCGGCTGAAGAGCCGTAAATAATGTAAACAATGTCGAATGCACGTAGTGATTCGATGATCGTAATCACGATAACAATGATGTTTA
The DNA here is from genome assembly GCA_903922745.1 of uncultured Actinomycetes bacterium. GTDB lineage: Bacteria > Actinomycetota > Actinomycetes > Nanopelagicales > Nanopelagicaceae > Planktophila. The sequence goes on along the minus strand of CAIXVA010000079.1, from coordinate 2,898 downwards.
CAGGCTTCATAGAAGGGAAAACAACCTTCTTGAAGGTCTGCCATTCGGTGGCGCCATCAAGGGCTGATGCCTCACGAAGTGAGAGATCTACAGACTTAAGTCCAGCTAAATACAAAAGCATGATGTAGCCGATGTGTCGCCACGAGGCAATCGTTAAAATGACGTAAATATTGATGTTGTAGTTACCAAAGAATGAAATTGCATTATCGATGTCGCGTCCCATGAGTCCATTTACGAAACCATCTGGACGCAATAGGAAGTTCCAGATAATTCCAGTCACTGCAAGTGAAAGAACTACAGGTAAGTAATACGCAGTTTCATAAAACTTATGACCACGAATCTGGCGATCAATTTGGTAAGCAAGCAAAATTCCTAAGGGCGTAGCAATTAATCCAAACCAGCCAAGCCAAATCACATTGTTTTTTAGAGCTTCCCAAAATGCAGGAGTATCAAAGAAAATATTTTTATAGTTTGCAAGTCCGGCCCACTTGATGCGGTTGATAGAGATACCAGACCAATATGTAAATGAAAGAAGAATTGTAAGTAACGCTGGGATCCATACGAGTAACAAATGGAAGAAAAGCGGAATACCTACGAAAGCGCTGAGAGTTGTTCGGTCTGCCTTGGAAAAGGCTCGACGGCGAGAGACTTTATTAATGTCTTTCGCCGTCGAGCTCATACTTGTAACCCTATCTCTAATTTAAACTAATTTGTTAATTTAATTTCGCGAATCGAAAATAAATTATTGCAAAGTAATTACGCTAGAGGAGGTAGTGCTTCCCACTGCTTCTGCAAAGTATCTTGGATCTTTGCAACATCCTTTGGATTCTTGAACCATGACTGGATTGCTGGACCAACAACTGGGCCTGCAAAGTCTGGACGAGTATCGCGATCAAGGAACTGAGTGATGTACTTGGCTTCAGCCATAACTGCTAGCTGTTCCTTCTGGAATGGATCGTATGAAGCAGTGTCTTGGCCACTGTTTGCTGAAGTCATAGGGATTAGCTTGCCATCCTTGTCCTTTGCAGCAAGTGTTGCGTTAACACCTTCCATGTCACCAGCAAACTTCAAGAAGTCTGCTCCGCCATCATTGTTAGTTCCATTTGCAGCTACACACCAACCATCGATAGGTGCATCGATTGTGTCGCGGCCGTGCTCTGGATTAATTTCTGGGAATGGAATGATTGAAAGGTCAGCGTAATCAGCATCTGATTGCTCCTTAAAGTTTCCACCGAACCATGAACCCATAAGCATTGATCCAGCCTTCTTCTGTAGAAGAAGCTGCATAGCTCCATCCCACTCGAGATCTAGAACGTTTGGATTCATGTATGGAAGCAACTGAGCCCAGTGTGTGAACACATCTGTGACCTTTGCATCTGTCCACTTTTCGCGGCCAGCAAGTAGATCTACGTGGAACTGGTAACCATTAACGCGAGCGTTGATGATGTCGAATGTTCCCATTGCTTCCCAGCCGCCCTTATCTCCGGCAGCGAAACCAACAAGACCCTTCTTCTTCATACCATCAAGCATCTTTAGGTATTCATCCCAGTTTGTAACGTTGTCTGCATTCAAACCTAAGTCTTGGAACATTGACTTACGGAAGTGAAGACCCCATGGGTACCATGATTTTGGAACGAAGTACTGCTTGCCATCAAGACCAGTTGAAGCAATCTTGTAGCTCTCTGAGTACTGATCGCCAATTGAATCCCATACGCCGGTTAGATCTGCGAGCAGACCCTGCTCTGCGAAGAACTGCATACGGTATCCAGCCATCCACTCAAAAGTATCGTCAGGTGTTCCCTGTAGATACTGTGAAAGGTTGTTCTGGAATGCATTTGATTCAGTTGCGTTGTACTTAACTTCGTTCTTTGTCTTTGCTGTGTATGCAGCAATCAAAGCTTCGTTCTGTGCTGTTGGACCAGCGTCTACGGAACGTGCACCGTATGCAAGTGGGCCAGTTGCTTTTGAACCGCAACCAGCTAGTAGTGATCCACCTGCAGCTAATCCGAGACCACCAACTGCAGCACCCTTAAGTACCGAGCGGCGGGAAATGCCATTATTTAGATCTGACATCATCGTCCTTTTCTATTAATTAGAGCCTTCGAAGGTCATCGGGTTTTGAGGGGTCAAAGCCTTCGGACTCTGGAAATCTACGCGTGGGTAGGCCTAATAGATAGGAAGAACAGGTAACGAAAAGGTCACGATTGCTTGCCGTATTGGGTGGAAATGAGGATGCGACTAATTGTGAGGACAGGCGCAGCGGTCATTGTCAGTCACTCCAGCCAAGGCTTCTTCAATATGCTCGCCGCAGCCGGACCAAGTGAACTTTCCACAATTTCTACACACCACTTTGCTGCACATACTTAAAGACTACAGCCCAGTCACTTTAACCGCAGCCAAAGCGACCCCGGCAACAATTACCCAGGCGATCATGCCCATTGCCATTGGGCGTGGACCGATAGCACGGATCGCCTTCCAACGAACGCCTGAACCAAGTGCCACAAGGCCTGCGCCAAGTAGAAGCTTGCTGGTTAAAACAATGTCTCCATGAACTCGATCATTAATGTCGACCAGGTTGTTCAGAACTGCAACAGCGATAAATCCAAGTACAAAGTATGGAATTAGCGGAACTTTTGCAGAAGCTGTTGCAGTCTTACCTTGCGCAGTTAACCAACGACGATGGCGAATAGACAGAATCAAAACAATTGGAGCTAACAAGCAGACTCGTGAAAGTTTCACAACGATTGCATACTTATCTGCGCCATCGCCCCACACAGAAGCGGTTGCAACAACTTGTCCAACATCGTGAACTGCAGCTCCTGCCCACGAACCAAATTCACGGGTGTCTAAACCAATCAGATGACCAATAAAGGGAAGTAGGAAGATTGAAAGAGTTCC
>CAIXVA010000078.1 GCA_903922745.1 uncultured Actinomycetes bacterium | reverse complement strand
CGATAGCAACATCTTCAATTGATGCTGGATCAACCTTTGGATTTCGCTCTAGCAATCCACGTATCGCGCGAACCATCAGATCATCGGCGCGTGTACCGGCATACATGCCTCCGGCCTTTCCAAAAGGGGTGCGGACGGCATCAACAAGGACAACTGTGCGAGACATGGAACTTCCTTTACCTAGGGCGTATGCCAAAGGTTACTCGCCAGTAAAGGTTTAGGACAGTAGCGAATTAAGCGCTAACTGCCGCCTTTGTACGGGGCTTTGACAGGTAGGGAACTAGAACTGAGCCTAGATACAGAACGTAGATCGCCAATTGGAGCCAGGAGGTAGTTGTATCAAAGCCAATGGTGCCTGACAGCGAAGCACCCAGAATTGAGTCCTTGGCGATGAATGAGGTGACATCCCAGGCGAATGCATCAGGTCCAGGCAAGTATCCCAACTCTTGAAACTCGTGGACTCCGTATGACAAGACACCGGCTGCCACAACTACCAAAGCAACCCCTGAGTACGTGAAGAATTTGGAGAGGTTTAATTTAATCGAACTCTTGTAGATCAAATAGCCAAGAGTGATCGAGACTGCAAATCCTAAAATCAGCCCAACTGCAGAGCTAGTTGTATCGGCAACTGATTGAAAGTTTGTATAAACAAATAATGATGTTTCCAGGCCTTCGCGAATAACAGCGAAAAACGCTGCCCCAGCAAGGGCTAGCGGCCCTGCAGTTGCTGCGATATCTACTTTGCCGTGCAATTCATTGCGCAGATTTCGCGCAGTTCTTTTCATCCAGAAAACCATCCAGGTAACTAGCGCTACTGCAATAAAAGATGTGACTCCTGCAAATAATTCTTGACCGCGAGTACTCAGTGATACCGATGTGTATGTTAAAAATGCGCCCAGTCCAGCACTTGTGATGACCGCAGCGATAACCCCAGTCCACAAAGGCATTAAGTAGCCTTTTCGATTGGTTTTAACGATGTAGGCAACCAGAATTCCAACGATAAGAGTGGCTTCGAGGCCTTCTCGTAGGGCGATAATGAAAGTGCTGAGCATGTGCCAAAATCTAAGGCACGGGAGGTATTTACGCAACTCTTATGTTGCGTAAATCAGGCCTCCTCAGGCGTGGTTTCGGTCACTTCAGCCGCTGGCACCTCAGGAACAGGCAGCGGCTCTTTTTCAAGCAGGGCGGCAGCCAGGGCCGGAGCCACAAGGGTGATCTGCCACTGACGTGCCCCCAAGTCGGAAAGGGCTTGCTCGACTGCAGCGATGGAAAGGTTTTCGGTTGCACCAGTTGGAGGCTTCCAACACACTCGCCGTACATGCTCAGGTGTGATCAAATTTTCAACTGGAATTTCATTGTCGTGGGCAATTACTTCGATCGATGCACGAGCATGAGAAAGCGGTGCGTACTTTTCTGGGAATTTATCGCGCCACAACTTGATTGGAGGCAAAGTATCCGCGTTAGTTCGCATAGCTGGCCATTGATCTTCTGGCACAGCAATGGCCGCCGAAATACAACTCAACCACAACGGTAAATTCTCTAGCCAACGCGCACGTAACCCAAGTGGACGTAATGCTTTTTCGAATTCTTTCTTGGTGACAGCAGCTGCCATGGCAAGTTCGACAATAGCTGTGTCATTGAGTAATTTTCCCGGAGCGATGTCTTGTTCAGAAGCTACGCGATCGCGGGCAACCCACAGTTCTTTTATTATCGCTAGTTGATCACGTCGTTTAATCTTGTGCATTCCTGATGTTCGTCTCCAAGGATCAACACGTGGGGGAGCAGGCGGTGCTTTCAGAATCGATGCAAACTCTTCGAGAGCCCACGATATTTTTTTGGCCTTGTCTAATATTTCATACATGCGATCGCGAAGCTCGACTAATAGTTCAACATCCAATGCTGCGTAAGTAAGCCACTCCTGTGGCAAAGGACGAACAGACCAATCTGCGGCGCTATGTTCTTTAGCTAATGAAACGCCCATCAGGGTTTCTAACAATGGTCCTAATCCAACACGTGGCAAACCAGCGATTCTGCCTGCTAATTCAGTATCAAATAATCGAACAGGATTAATCCCTAATTCACGCAGACAAGGCAGGTCTTGCGTACTTGCGTGCAAAATGACTTCATCAGTATTCATCAATGTATTTAGCTGACCAAAGAGTTCGTGGCCAGGACCAAATGGAATTGGGTCAATCAGGTGTAACCCACCATTACTTCTTTTGATCTGGATCAAATATGCACGGGCGCTATATCTAAATCCTGAAGCACGCTCAGCATCAACAGCAAATGGACCGTTACCTTGTGCTAATTGGGCCAGCGCATCCTTAAAACTGGATTCAGTATCAATTACCGGTGGCGTTCCCTCGGCAGGCTGCAGTAAAGGTACAACGATAATTTCTTCAGTCATGATTATTGTCGGCGCGCAGATGAAATGGCAGAGACGCCTTCAGGAACCGGCGGTAATCCT
>CAIXVA010000077.1 GCA_903922745.1 uncultured Actinomycetes bacterium | reverse complement strand
TCGCATGCTCTTTACCGCAACTCGCTTTCCTCACGATTATGGTTTTGTAAAAAATACATTGTCACTAGATGGCGATCCACTTGATGCACTTGTCATGTTGGATGAACCAACATTTCCAGGATGCGTCGTTTCCTGTCGCGTAATTGGCATGTTCCGCATGACTGATGAAAAGGGCGGCGATGACAAGTTGTTATGTGTGCCAGCTGGAGATATCCGCAAGGCTAACTTGCAAGATCTTGGCGATGTCCCAATCTACGAATTAGAAGAAATCAAGCACTTCTTTGAGGTCTATAAGACTCTAGAACCTGGCAAAGAGGTTCATGGCGGCGAATGGGTAGGACACGACGCGGCAGAACTAGAAATTAACGCCTCTTACGTGCGTTACAACGAATCTCACTGATACTTTTTTCCTCCTAGGAATACCTCTCGATTCCTTAAGGAGATAACGTGATTAATAGCGGCGATACAGCCTGGGTGCTTGCAAGTGCAGCACTAGTTCTTTTCATGACACCAGGGTTAGCAATCTTTTACGGTGGAATGGTGCGAGCAAAGAGCGCACTAAACATGATGATGATGTCATTTGCTGCAATCGGTGTAACAACAATTATTTGGGTTCTCTACGGTTATTCATTAACTTTCGGAACATCACAGGGCGGCCTTATCGGAGATTTAAGCCATATTGGTTTTGCCGGCACATTAGATCAGGTAGTTGGCGCTGAAGGACATCAAATCCCAACACTTGCATTTGCAATGTTCCAGTTAACTTTTGCAATCATTACCGTTGCACTTTTATCTGGCGCAATTGCAGATCGTGCAAAGTACGGTTCATGGGTTCTTTTCGTAGCGGTGTGGGTAACTCTTGTTTACATTCCTGTTGCGCACTGGGCCTTTGCTAGCCAAAGCGGCAAGGGTGGTTGGATCGTCGACAAACTTGGCGCACTTGATTTTGCTGGTGGCACCGTTGTTGAAATTAATTCAGGTGCAGCTGCTTTGGCGCTCGCATTTGTATTAGGAAAGCGCGATGGATTTCGTCGCGATCCAATGCGTCCGCACAACATGCCATTAGTTCTACTTGGCGCAGGAATGCTGTGGTTTGGTTGGTTTGGATTTAACGCAGGAAGCGCCCTATCTGCAGGCTCATTAGCTGCAACAGCAATGATTAATACGCAGATCGCATCTGCGGCGGCATCAATGACTTGGGTTTTGTTTGAAAAGTATCGCGATGGAAAAGCTACAACTCTTGGTGTTGCATCAGGAGCAATTGCTGGCGCGGTAGTAATTACTCCTGCATGCGGATATATCAATCCCCTAGGGGCGCTAATCCTTGGATTAATTGCAGGCTTTGCTTCGTGCTATGCCGTCTCTCGCAAATACAAATTCGGATATGACGATTCTCTAGATGTTGTTGGCGTTCACGGCATAAGCGGAATCATTGGAATGTTGGGCATTGGGTTGCTTGCAACCCAAACAGTTAATGCCACAGGTCAAGAAGGTTTGTTCATCAATGGATCCTTTGCGCTATTGACTCACCAAGTAATTGCAATTGTGGCGGTAGCCGCATTTTCCTTTACAGCAACTTGGTTAATTGCTACCGCGATTTCGCGCACTATCGGATTCCGCGTTCTAAGAGATGATGAATTAACAGGTCTTGATACGACCTATCACGCAGAGTCTGCATATGACATCACTGGAAATTCCAACCGGTACTAGGCACGAGAAAAGAGATAACTATGAAGCTCATAACAGCGATCGTTAAGCCTTCAAAGGTTGATGATATTAAGCGTGCTTTGCAGGCCGATGGTGTTCACGGAATGACAGTGTCAGAAACCCGCGGATTTGGCCGCCAGAAAGGCCACACTGAAATCTATAGAGGCGCTGAATACACAGTTGATTTCATTCCAAAAGTTCGCATCGAAGTTCTTGCAGATGATGCGGATTGTGATCACATCGTTGATTTAATTGTTGCAACTGCAAACAGCGGATCAATTGGTGATGGAAAGCTCTGGGTAACACCAGTTGAAACCGTTGTCCGTATTCGCACTGGCGAGCGCGGTTCTGACGCCCTGTAAGAAGTAACCAGCACCTTTTTAGAGCAAGGTCACAGTATTTCCACGCCTAGATTAGGTGTCGGGAATGTGCGACAAGACGTGTGTTCCTGATAGGTTTCCCCCTGCATTCAAGCGTTTCCGGCGCCTGTATGCCTCGGGTGGTTAGCTCAGTTGGTAGAGCAGGTGACTCTTAATCACCGGGTCGGGGGTTCGAGTCCCTCACCACCCACTTACGACAGTAAGCCCGAGTTCAGTAAATGACATCTAGCAGTTTTTGAGAGAGTTTCTATTTCTCGAACAGGTTGATCCAGGAGCAGGTGTTTCCAACTCTTGAGTTGCCGTTGGTGTTGAAGTTGAAAGCGGTGTCGCTGTTGGAATAGCAGTTGGAGTAACCGTTGGTGTTGGAATTACCGTGGAAGCAGCAACTGGAATCCCTTTATCCCACAATAATTTCTTTCCAGATTTAATGCAGCTGTAGATTTTATTCTGATAACTAACCTTTTGGTTCAAAACATTACAGACACTGCCAGGAGATACTTCTTGGGCAGAAACCGCACTGTTTGGAATGAGGGTAATGGTTAGGGCAAGCAAGAACCCTGTAGCTGCACTCCCCTTGATTCGCACAGTAAAAGAGTAATGGGTACATCAAACTTGAAGGGGTTTTGAGCAGTTATTTCTACTCCTACCTCCCAAAATGGCTTAGTGAGCAGATAGTTAAGGCAGTAAATTAAAAAGGGCTGAGGCTATGTGCCCCAGCCCTTTTCAATCACTATTGCTTTCTATTTATGCGTGCTCTCCGCCTGTATGTGCGAAAGTCTTGTTGGTGATCTGCCAACGGCCTTCAAGAACTGACAGGGTGAAGTAATCAGTAAATGAGAGAGTGCCCCAGAAACCTTCTTCTTTAACTGTTGCCATAGCAACTGTTCCATCAATTTTCACATCAGTAATTTCAGCCTTCATCTGTCCAGCATCCCCTGGAGATTCAACCATCATCGCAACGAAGCCAGCCTTATCAACGTCATAGTCAGTGCCACCCATTGTGCCAAACCAACGTGCGCTTGAATGAAACGCTTCATTTAACTTATCGGCATTGCCTTTTCCTGCCCCATCAATATATAGATTGATGAGTCTTGTTACTTCCTGTAGATCTTTACTCATTGTGGATCCTCTCCGTAGTTACCCGAAATCGAACCAGAGAAGGCAGTGGATGTAAATGGCTAATCAGGATAGAAATCAGTTACAGAAGCGTCACTTACCCTCTACAAACACAGACAGCCGAACCATCAGCTTGCCCATACTTGTGACTGGAGATGCATTCATCAACACATATAAGCCATAACCAGTAAGGGCAATCCAAGGATTTACGAGTGAAATAGCAATCAGTGCGACTCCAATGATGGTTGAAAAACCGAAGAAAAGAGGCAATGTCTTTCGTGCAAGATCGTGATCCCAAGGAAAATCATCCTTAAAAGAGATTGGTAATTTGAATCTTCCTAAGGCCCATTGTGCGATCCAAATGAAGTTGTAGCCAAAAAGGCAAATACCAAAATAGAAAACACCCCATTTTCTATTAGGAGTGTTTAGAGTATCGGCGAGTAACGCAACGCCAAAAGGCATTAAGGCTACCCACAGCATGTTCAATCCATGATTCCAAACAATCCAAGCATTTGTGCCATCCGTATATTGACCAAATGAGTGGTAGGTGTACCACATAGAAAAAAGAACAACGAAGCCAAGAACATACGCAAAAAACGTCGGCCACTCTTCGAAAAGAGCGGCATTAAAATCTTCTTCGTGCCCAATTTTAGATACGAGTGCGACAACATCTAACCCAAGCAAAGTAAGCGCAATTGAAAATACGCCATCACTTAATGAATCAATTAACTTATGACTAATGTGTTTTACATGTACTTCCATGTGGGTCTCCGCTTCCACTTAAATTTGCGAGAAAAATAACCCGAAACTTATGGAAAAACCCAGACTCGCCCAAATAAAGGTTTGCGTTTAAGCGCCTTCGTACGCCTTCTTCATTGCATGTAGGTCAATCTTCTTAATCCCCGAGACCTTCATGGTTAGCAAACTCCCACATATCAATCGCATCTAGGTCGATCACCTTCATGCCATGGTTGGCAAAGATCCCAGCAATCTGGGCGCGGTGCTCAGTTGCATGGTGAATACATTGAGTCAAAATTGTTTCGCGATTTCGGCGGATTGTTCGCTCACCACGTTGAAACTCCACAAAGCCCACAGGGTTCTTAGCCGATTCGCGAAGACGAATATCAAAGCCATGGGATGACTCTTTAAGTGCAAGTACGTCTGCTTTATTGCTGGGCACCTGCGTTGGAATGTCTCCGGTGCCATCTAGCAAATCTGCATATCGTGAAGCGGTCAGGTGCTCCAAGATTTCAGCAACGGTCCACGTGTCATTAGGTGCTGTCAATTTAAGGCTGGAATCAGGTTGCTCGGCAATTTTGTCGAAAACGTAATTGTTTGCCCAGGCTAAGTGGCGAAATAGACGATCAGTGACTACATCCATGAGGGGAGATTACTTGACTGCAATAAAAAAAGACACCCCTGCCAACCAAAAGGCAAGGG
>CAIXVA010000076.1 GCA_903922745.1 uncultured Actinomycetes bacterium | reverse complement strand
CCATTGCCATCCACCCAGATATGGGCAACACCATTCGGTGTGTCACCTCGGCCCACGTACTGTGAATCAATTCCAACCTTTACAAAGTTATCAGCTATTGCGTTTCCGAAAACATCATTTCCTAACTTGCCGATGAAGTGAACTTCAGCGCCGCAGTGCGCAGCCATTACCGCTTGATTAGCACCCTTGCCACCAAAACCTGTTGTAAAAAGCTGGCCGGCAAGGGTTTGGCCTGGTTCAGGTAATTCATCGGCATAGGCTGTTAAATCCATCATTGCGCTGCCAACGACGGCTATTACTGCAGGTCTCATGACGCTAGGCTAGCCGTTATGACCAAAACTTCAATCATTATGGATGTAGATACCGGCGTAGATGATGCTTTTGCTGTTCTCTTTGCTGCGATGCACCCAAATATCAATCTACTTGGCATCACCTGCGTAGATGGCAACACTAATGTAGATCAAGTTGTGGCCAATACATTTAAAGTTTTGGATGCTGCAGGTGCTGGTGATATTCCAGTCGCTCGAGGAGCGGTCCGCCCCTTACTAGGTAAAAGCCAGTACGCGGAATACGTGCACGGTAAAGACGGCATGTGCGATTTAGGTATAGCTCCTTCACATCGCACCGTTGATCCACGTTCTGCAGTAGAGCTTCTACGCGACTTGATTGAAGAATCGACCGAACCTGTAACACTTATCCCAGTCGCACCATTAACAAATATTGCATTGTTCTTGCGAGCATTTCCGGAAACTGCCAAAAAGATTCACCGTATTGTCTTAATGGGTGGATCAGCGTCAGCCGGTAATGCAACAGCTGCTGCTGAATTTAATGTGTGGCACGATCCTGAAGCTGCAGCGATTGTCTTCCAAAGCGGTGTTCCAATTTCGATGTATGGGCTAGATGTTTTTATGCGCCCAACTATTGGACGCGAACAAGCGACAACGATGAGTAAGTCAGATAAGTCCGCTTCGCAATTTGCAGGCTCGCTTGCGTTGGGATTTATGGAACAAGTGCGCACAGATCCGATTTCTCTTGGAGATTATGGCGCAGTTGCGTTTGCAATTCAGCCTGAACTATTTACAACTGAGATGTTTGATGTTGTCGTGGACACATCAGCTGGCCCCGCACGAGGTCAAACAATTGTGGATCGACGCGATGCATGGCTCAAGCAGTTAGAGCTGCTAGATCTTGAGGATTCAGCCAAAGTTCGCGTTGCCTTAGATCTAGATGTTGATGCGGTCGTGAAATTGTGGCTAAAAACCGTTAATTCATAGGCCTATTGGATGCCACACTGTTTTGGCTTCCATAAAGGCAATGATGCGGCCAGGATCTGCTGATTTAAAGGAATGAATTCGCTTTAGGTTTTCAGCTCCAGCAACCTTTACATCAGCATGTTTCTTAGATGGCAAGCCTGAAATATCAAGTGCATCGATATCCATATGCGATGCCATCCACGGAGCGATCTCATCTTTCTTACCAGTCAAGATATTAATTACACCTGCAGGCAGATCACTTGTAGCTAGAACTTCAGCAAAAGTCATTGCTGACAGTGGCGCTTTAGTGCTTGCCAGAACTACAACGGTATTTCCTGAAGTAATGATTGGTGCAACCGCATCGATTAGTCCCAGAAGTGATGGAGTTTCAGGTGCAAT
>CAIXVA010000075.1 GCA_903922745.1 uncultured Actinomycetes bacterium | reverse complement strand
CGCGACGCGGATATAAAGAGTAGATCTGCTGCAGAAAGTGGATTATCGGGTGCATTGGGTTTGCTGCTTGAGGATTCTCAGCATCTTGCAACTGCTGCAGATAATGCACTGTTAACAGAGCTTTCCGCGCTAACGGACAAAATCAGAGTTGCTATCGCGTTACATACGGATGCCGTGACTCGTACGCAGATGGTTCGAAGCAAATTGATTGTGAAAATGTTCCTATTGGCGGGAACTGCGCCACTTCCAGTTACTTACGAATTCGAGTCAGATGTTCTCTAAGCGGGTAATAATACTTGGTGTCACCTTTTGTTTGCTACTAACTGGGTGCTCCGTCGTCTCAAAGATTCTTCCAAATAAAGTAGCCACTAATGTTTTAAGTGGTCGCGAAGGATCCAACGGCCCGGTTTTGGTTGTAAAAATTGACGATACAACGCAAGCACATCCGCAGATTGGATTAGAGGACGCTGACATCGTCTACATCGAACAAGTCGAAGGTGGCTTAACTCGTTTGGCCGCGATTTTTTCTTCCGTAATTCCACAAAGGATTGGTCCAGTTCGAAGTGCGCGAATTTCGGATATTGAAATCATTTCGCAATTTGGACGGGTAGCGTTTGCCTACAGTGGCGCTCAGAAAAAACTTCTTCCCGTTATAGCCGCGGCAAATGTTCAAGACTTAGGTGCTCAAAGACAGAGCCCATCAATTTTTACTACCGATCCACTTCGAGTACAACCGTATGCCATGGTTTTACGTGCGGATCTTTTAATGAAAAAAATTGTTGACGAGAAATTCAATATTGATTCGGCGAGAAGCATTGGATTTGTCTTTGGTTCGCTTCCTGAGGGAGGAACTGTCACAACTAAAGCAACTATGCATTGGCCTGCAGCTAAGTATTCAGCAACTTGGTCAGCCACAGAATCACGATGGTTGTTGTCGCATAACAACTCAACAGATCTTGCCGACTCTGGTGTTGTATTAGGACCAACGACTTTAGTTATCCAAATGGTCTCAATAACCCCTTCCGAATATAAAGACAAAGTTGGGGGAGTTACTCCGTTTTCACAAACGGTTGGTACTGGAAAGGCCTATGTACTACGTGATGGCCAACGGTTTATTACTACATGGAACAGGCCATCGGCGGACTCGGGAACTACCTTCACTTTTGCTGACGGAGCTATCGCTAACTTCGATCCAGGACAGATTTGGATTGCCCTGACAGATCGCGAGCCTGATTTCACGTCGCCACCAACGGCTAAGACAAAGTAGGATTGTGACCTATCTTTCGATCGAAGCGGAGTAATTCAACATGGCTGAAGTAACTGGCACGGCTCGCGTTAAGCGCGGAATGGCAGAGATGCTTAAGGGTGGCGTCATTATGGATGTCGTCAACGCCGAACAAGCAAAGATTGCTGAAGATGCCGGTGCTGTTGCAGTTATGGCGCTAGAGCGCGTGCCTGCTGACATTCGTGCACAAGGCGGAGTTGCTCGTATGTCTGATCCAGACATGATCGAAAAAATTCAAGCTGCTGTTTCAATTCCAGTTATGGCTAAGGCGCGAATTGGCCATTTTGTTGAGGCACAGGTTTTGCAATCTTTAGGCGTCGATTACATCGACGAGTCAGAGGTCTTAACTCCTGCGGATTATGAAAATCATATCGATAAGTGGGATTTCACAATTCCTTTTGTTTGCGGAGCAACAAATCTTGGAGAAGCACTTCGCCGTATAAATGAAGGTGCAGCAATGATCCGTTCAAAGGGTGAAGCTGGAACAGGCGATGTTTCAAACGCAATGCAACACATGCGCAAGATTGGTGGAGAAATTCGTCGCTTGTCATCAATGCGCGAAGATGAACTGTACGTTGCAGCTAAAGAGTTGCAAGCACCGTTTGCTCTCGTTAAAGAGGTTGCAGAAACTGGAAAACTTCCAGTCGTTCTATTTACCGCCGGTGGCATTGCAACACCTGCTGATGCCGCATTAATGATGAGCATGGGCGCAGATGGTGTCTTTATTGGTTCTGGAATTTTCAAGTCAGGAAATCCTGCTCAGCGCGCAGCAGCATGTGTTAAGGCGACAACATTTTGGGATGATCCAAAGGTTGTTGCAGATGCATCACGTGGTCTAGGTGAAGCAATGGTTGGAATCAACGTTGCAGATTTGCCCGCCCCACATCGTCTTGCTGAACGCGGTTGGTAATCTTCTAAATAATGAAGGTTGGGGTTTTAGCTCTTCAGGGAGATGTGCGCGAACACATTAGTTCGCTCATCGCCTGTGGGGTGGATCCAATTGCTGTTAGACGACCTGCAGAAATTGAGGCAATTGACGCGCTTGTTTTGCCAGGCGGAGAATCAACCACCATCGCTCAACTATCAGAAGTATTTGGAATATACGATCAGTTGAAAGATCGTATTGCACGGGGCATGCCTGTCTACGGTTCATGTGCCGGAATGATTCTTCTTGCAAATGAAATCTTAGATGCCAAGCAAGGTCAAAAGAGTTTTGGTGGCCTAGATATAACCGTGCGTAGAAATGCCTTCGGTCGACAAGTTGATTCATTTGAAACGGATATAGCTTTTGAGGATGGCTCCGCCGATTTGATTCGAGCCGTATTCATCCGTGCGCCATGGGTTGAAAAAGTTGGGACCGGTGTACAGGTGCTTGCCTCTGTCGATTCTCATCCAGTCGCTGTTCGCTCCCAAACATTGCTAGCAACCTCGTTTCATCCTGAAATAACAGGGGATTATCGAATCCACCGATACTTTATTGAGGAAGTGGCACGGCCCGCATTAGAGAAGGTAAAGTAAGGTCATTATTTAACTCAGTCGTTTTTTAGACTAGATAGAGGTGTTCCAATGTCCGGCCATTCCAAATGGGCGACCACCAAGCACAAAAAGGCAATCATCGATAGCCGTCGCGCAAAGTTATTTGCAAAACAAATTCGTGCAATTGAAGTTGCAGCTCGCAACGGTGGTGCAGACATGGATGGAAATCCAACCCTTTTTGATGTGGTTGCAAAAGCTAAAAAATCTTCAATGCCAGCTGACAATATTGATCGCGCGATAAAGCGTGGTGCGGGCCTTGAAGCAGGAGCAAAGGATTGGATCACAATCATGTACGAGGGTTACGGCCCAAACGGTGTAGCGATCATGATCGAATGTTTATCTGATAACCGCAATCGTTCAGCATCTGAAGTAAAGGTTGCCGTAACGCGAAATGGCGGATCGATGGCAGATCTTGGATCTGTTTCCTATCTTTTTAACCGCAAAGGCGTAGTCATCGTTAAAAAAGATGGGGCTTTGACAGAAGATTCAATTTTAGAAGCTGTGCTTGAGGCTGGGGCAGAAGAAGTAAATGATCTAGGTGAGGCTTTTGAAATTGTCAGTGAACCGGTTGATCTCGTTCCAGTGCGCACGGCGCTTCAAAACGCTGGCATTGATTACGAATCAGCTGATTCCTCATTCCTGCCTTCGATGTCTATTCCGCTTGATGCGGATGGCGCTAAGAAGGTTTTCGAACTGATCGATGCGATTGAAGAGCTAGATGATGTTCAGAATGTGTTTAGTAACTTTGATGTTTCTGACGAGGTTATGGCGAGCCTCGAATAAGTAATTGTTTCGCATCTCTAGGCTTGAGGACTGAACTAACGAGAAAGTACGAGGCCAAGCAATGAGAGTTTTGGGCGTTGACCCAGGTCTTACTCGCTGTGGCGTTGGCATTGTCGAAGGTGCGATCGGTTCTGCTATTTCCTTAGTCGGAGTTGGCGTAATTCTTACTCCGACCGAAGCGGCTCTTGATCAACGTTTGTTGGATTTAGACCAACAACTTTCCGAGTGGATAAATCTTTGGAAGCCAGATGTAATCGCTGTAGAACGTGTGTTTTCGCAACATAATGTCAGAACAGTTATGGGAACAGGACAAGCAGCTGGGATTGCCCTACTTCTTGCTG
>CAIXVA010000074.1 GCA_903922745.1 uncultured Actinomycetes bacterium | reverse complement strand
TGGGAGCACGGTAGCTAATGACTTTAGTCATGGTCGTCGATGACGACCAGGATCTTGCGGAGATGCTTGGCATCGTTTTAACAGGTGCCGGCATCGACGTGGATCTAGTAAGTCGTGGCGATGAGGTTATGGATGTTTTCCGTAACAATCCACCAGATTTAGTGCTGTTGGATGTTATGTTGCCTGGCCTTGATGGAATCGAAGTCTGCAAATTAATTCGCGCAGAATCAATGGTTCCAATCGTCATGCTTTCAGCTAAAGGTGACACGCAAGATGTTGTAAAAGGATTAGAAGCAGGCGCGGATGATTACATGGTTAAACCATTTCGTCATCCATCTGAACTAATCGCACGTATTCGTACACGTTTGCGTAGAACTAATTCTGATATTTCAGGATTATTAACCATCGGTGATCTTGCAATCGATGTTCAAGCCCACCAAGTTCTTCGTGCAGGTAAGCAGATTCAATTAACCCGCCTTGAGTTTGATCTGCTTGTAGCGTTGGCAAAGGAACCTGGTCGAGTATTTACTCGCGATGCATTGCTCAGCGAAGTATGGGGATACCGTCATTCCACAGATACCCGTTTAGTAAATGTGCATGTGCAGCGCCTACGTTCAAAGATCGAACATGACGCTGAGCATCCTGAAATTGTCATCACAATTCGTGGTGTTGGGTACAAAGCTGGAGTGATGGGCGGTTCCTAATCATGAACCGTATTTTATGGAAAGTACGCAACTCCCTTGCATTCAAAGTAATTCTGTCGACTGTAATTCTTTCTATGGGCGTTGTCTGGATAACTGGATCTGCTCTTAATTCGAGGCTTTCTAGCGGTATTAAAGAGGTAAACCTAAATTCGGCTGTGGTCGAGGCTCGGTCAACAATTTTCACCGCTGATTATCGATTCTTACTTGCTCAAGGTGAAAAAGATGCAATCGTTCAAAAAGTTGTTGACGATGTTATTAGTTCAGCCACAACGATCACATCAAACGAAAACACCCGAGAAGTAGTTTTTATCAGAAGTATTGGTAACACAAAGGCAAAGAATTACGAGATTGCATCAAACTTGCTAGACCCAAAATCAATTCCGGCTTCACTGAGTGATCGCGTGCGCCAAGGGAAAGATGTTACTTTTCAATATACAACCATGCATTACTTATCAGGTATCAGCGTTCCTGGACTAGCAATCGGACAAAAAGTTCAGATTCCAAATGCTGGCCAATACGAAATGTACATTGTTTTCTCTCTTGCCAATCAAGAAAAGACTCTTAATCTAATTAACACTTACCTACTGATTGCTGGAATTGTTTTACTTCTTCTAATTACGTTGATTACTTGGGTGGTTGTGCGTCAAGTTGTAAAACCTGTTCGCGAGGCCGCACAAATTGCAGCTGAGTTCACAGCTGGAGATTTCAGGCAGCGCATGAAAGTGTATTCGCAGGATGAAATTTCCACGCTAGGAAATGCTTTTAATGAGATGGCTGAATCGCTAGAGCAACAAATTGCAAGATTAGAGAACCTCTCCCGCGTACAGCAGCGCTTTGTGTCTGATGTTTCTCACGAACTACGTACACCATTAACTACATTGCGCATGGCATCAGAAGTAATTCATTCTTCAAAGGATACTTTCGATCCAACCGTAACCCGTAGCGCTGAATTATTAGTAGGTCAGCTAGATCGCTTTGAACGTTTACTTGAAGATCTGTTAGAGGTTTCACGATTTGATGCTGAGGTAGCAGTTCTGGAAGCGGTTGATTTCGATATTGTGCAGCTGGTTAATAGGTGTGCAGAAGATTTGGCGCTAGTTGCAAAGGGAAGAAAGACGCAGATATTTGTGAAGTCTTCAGAGCCCGCAGTAATGATTAAAGCCGATATTCGACGCGTGGAGCGTATTTTGCGCAATCTCCTGGCTAACGCGATTGATCATGCAGAAGAGGTTCAAATTGATGTTCAGATTGAAGCAAGTGAACACGATGTCGCAGTTGGTGTGCGTGATTACGGTGTTGGATTAGATGAAAGTGCATTGACCAGAGTTTTTGATCGATTCTGGCGTGCAGATCCTTCAAGAGCTCGAACACGTGGGGGAACTGGATTAGGACTCTCGATTGCATTAGAAGATGCACGTTTACACAATGGTGAGCTTGAAGTGTGGGGACGCCCAGGGCGAGGCGCCCACTTTGTTGTTACTTTGCCAAGAAAAACTTGGGAATCAATTGATCGCCGCCTAATTCAGCTGCAACCAGAAGATTACAGACCTTAATTTCCACAAGTAAACCTTAAAATTTATTAATTAATCAGTCTTTGAGCACTATGTGCTCATGCAGATCTTTAGTGAACTCTCACATTTAATCTTTCCAACTAGATGCTACGGCTGTAATTCATTAGGCGTAAGTATTTGTACTGTCTGCCGTCACGAATGGATTCCTCACTACTATAAGACTCATATCGATGTATTGAATGTTCATTCAGCGCTGGTCTATTCACCAACTGCATCAAAAATCATTCTTGCTGCAAAGGAGAATGGATTACAAGGCGCAGATGATTTACTCATTGCGGCCGTGGTGCATGTGCTTAACAAGGCCAGATTAGACAAGGGTTGCTTCACTTTAGTTCCGGTGCCATCCAGTAAACAATCGCAACGTCGACGGGGCCGCAGTTTTATAGTGGATTTAACAAGGACAATTTCGAAGCAAACTGGTGTCGCCATAAATGATTGCTTGCAGGTATCACGACCTGTTTCAGATCAAAGCGGACTGACTCGAGTTCAGCGAAGTTCAAACATGCACGGAGCTTTTTCTCTAAAATCTGGAGCAATACTTCGTGGAGATGCGATTCTGATTGACGATGTGGTAACTACAGGTGCAACCCTGCGAGAAGCGGCCAGAGCCCTAAATTCGAGGGGTTTTCACGGCTTCGGCTCAGTTTGTGCGGTTACCGCCTGCGTGGCTCAACCTCTACGATAAGGGGGTGAAAAGGCGCCGGAACCACGATTATTTGGGCGCCACGATGAGAGGTAAGAATTAATGCCAGCATTTGTAGACAAGATTTTGCGTGCAGGCGAAGGACGCATCCTTCGTGAACTCAGCAAGGTCGTTGCCTTAGTTAATGCTCAGGAAGCTCGCTTTATCGCGATGTCTGATTCTGAACTCCGCAATCAAACTGGAGTATTTCAAGAACGTTATGCAAAGGGTGAATCACTTGATGATTTGATGCCTGAAGCATTTGCAGTCGTACGCGAAGCGGCAAAGCGAACACTTGGTCAGCGTCACTATGACGTGCAGATCATGGGTGGAGCTGCGCTTCATAAAGGCAATATTGCCGAAATGCGCACTGGTGAAGGTAAGACTTTGGTTTCAACATTGCCTTCATACCTCAACGCTCTTGCAGGACGTGGCGTACACGTTGTTACTACAAATGATTATTTAGCAGAACGCGATAGCGAATGGATGGGTCGTGTTCACCGATTCCTTGGCTTAAAGGTGGATGTCATTCTTGCGAACATGACGCCGGCAGAACGTCGTCAGGCGTATTTAGCTGACATTACCTACGGAACAAATAATGAATTCGGCTTTGACTATCTCCGTGACAACATGGCCTGGTCTCTCGAAGAATGCGTACAACGCGAGCATTTCTTTGCAGTCGTCGATGAAGTTGACTCAATTTTGATTGATGAAGCTCGAACTCCATTAATCATTAGTGGTCCTGCTGATAAGGCAACAAAATGGTACGTAGAGTTTGCAAACCTTGTTAACAATTTGCAGCGCGATATTCATTACGAAGTAGATGAAAAGAAAAAGACTTGTGGAATTATTGAAGAAGGCGTAACAAAAGTAGAAGAAATGCTGCAGATTGGTAATCTCTACGAATCTGCAAATACGCCAATGATTGGCTATTTGAACAACGCTATCCGCGCCAAGGAACTTTTTAAGCGCGACAAAGATTACGTAGTAATGAATGGCGAACTTTTAATCGTTGATGAGCACACCGGCCGTATGTTGGCCGGTCGTCGCTATAGCGAAGGCCTACATCAGGCACTTGAAGCTAAAGAACGTATTGAAATCAAGGATGAAAATCAGACTCTTGCAACTATTACATTGCAGAACTACTTCCGCTTATATTCAAAGCTTTCAGGTATGACAGGTACTGCTTCAACAGAAGCATCAGAGTTCCACCAGATTTACAAGCTGGGAGTAGTTCCAATTCCTACTAACCGCGAAATGCAACGCATTGATTCAGCAGACTTGGTATACAAGACTGAAGTTGGAAAATTTGCTGCTGTTACAGCAGACATTGTTGAGCGTCACCGCAAAGGTCAACCAGTCTTGGTTGGTACCGTAAGTGTTGAAAAGTCTGAAGAACTTTCCGCGTACTTGCGTAAATCAGGTGTACCTCACGAAGTTCTCAACGCCAAGCACCACGAACGTGAAGCAGCAATCATTGCTCGCGCTGGTGTAAATGGTGCAGTAACTGTTGCTACTAACATGGCTGGTCGCGGTACTGACATCATGCTTGGTGGAAACCCAGAATTTATGGCTGACTTTGAATTACAGCGTCGTGGAATTTCTCCCGTTGATAATGCTGAAGAGTATGAAAAAGAATGGCCAGCAGAGATCGCACGCCAAAAGTCTGCCGTTGAAAAGGGACATGAAGAAGTAGTTGCACTCGGTGGTCTTTATGTTCTTGGAACCGAACGCCACGAATCTCGTCGTATCGATAATCAGCTACGTGGTCGCTCAGGACGTCAAGGCGATCCAGGAGAGTCACGCTTCTATCTTTCATTACAAGATGATTTGATGCGTCGTTTTAATTCAGGAATGGTTGAGCGCTTCTTAACAGCTGCGGGACTTCCTGATGATGCACCGATTGAATCAAAGATGGTTTCTAATGCAATTAGATCAGCTCAAACACAGGTCGAAGCCCAGAACTTTGAGATGCGTAAAAATGTTTTGAAGTATGACGATGTCATGAACCGTCAGCGCACCGTTGTTTATGGGGAACGTCGCATGGTCCTAGAAGGTGCGGATATTAAGGATCAAGTAGCTGGATTCGTTTCAGATACCTTGACCGCTTACGTGCATGCCGCAACGGCCAATGGATACGCAGAGGATTGGGATCTAGAAACCCTGTTTACGGCGCTTAAAACCATATTCCCAATCTCATTTACTATCGATGAACTTGTGGCACAGGTTGGCTCTCTTGCTGGTCTAGATGCTGAGTTCTTAGCAGCTCGAGTTGTTGAAGATTGCAAGAACGCTTACGCACAACGCGAAGAAGCACTTGGTGAAGAAGTTATGCGCGAGCTAGAGCGCAAGGTCTTGCTTTCAGTTCTAGATCGCAAGTGGCGCGAACACTTATACGAAATGGATTACCTGCAAGAAGGAATTGGGCTACGTGCAATGGCACAGCGTGATCCTCTGGTTGAGTATCAAAAAGAAGGTTTTGATCTATTCGCAGCAATGATGGATGCGATCAAGGAAGAGATCGCTGGCTTCTTGTTTAACATTGAAGTTACTGTCGAAAGTTCAAGCAATGAAGTTGTTGCTCCAGGACTCGAGGCAAAGCATCTTCCTGCAGCCGGCTTGCAGTACACGGCAGCAGATGAATCAGGTGTTCGTACAACTAGTGATGTTTCTCGAAACGCTCCTTGCCCATGTGGTTCGGGAAAGAAGTACAAGCGTTGTCATGGTGGAGCTGCTTAACTTAAATTAAGGTAAGAGCAGTACACAGCCAACGTCCATCTAGACCCTCAAATCTGATTGCTACAACACGCAATCTGTCCCCATAACGTATGGTCACTGTTGATTCGCTGATTCCATCTAACGGTTGTGTGACCTTAATCTTTCTAATTCTTCCCACTAGTTTTTGTTGTCCTGCTTTGCGTTGCAAATCCGCGAAAATCAAGTGGTGGCACATCGTCTGAACTTGCGATGCAGATCGGCGTCTAGCCCAAATTTCAACGACATTATGAATAAATTGAAATGTTAAATCATTGATGTCTGGCAAATCTGCAGCTGATGTCGGTTCAGGGGCAAACTCAGCATCGTATTCTTCGCCAAAAGTTGATGCGACTAGGTAAAGGCGAGGCTTCTGAACCGGCGGTGTCGGCAATTCTGGGCGGAACATTTCAAGGACAAGATGTTGCCAATCTTCATTAGGGTCACTTGAAATTGGGGCTAAATCAATAGCAGCAAAGGATGGTTGTTGGTCGTAGTGAAGTTCTGTTGTCATGCACTGACAATCGTGGTGACGTCATCCACATACTTCAGACTTAAGGATGGTTTGTTCTAGTACTTAAGTGCCACTGTGGATATCTGCGCTAGAAGTGTCACCCGGGAGGTTTGGGTACTCCTATGACTCTACATAAGAAAACTCGTACCTCACGGCTTCCATTAGCAATAACACTCATTACCGCCGCATTTGTTTCAGCCTTTCTGATTGCAACTTTTTCTAACAAGGGCTCAGATTTTTGGGTGATTAATGGCCCAATATCTCCTGGTCATCAGATATCAGCATCGGATGTTTCTATTTCACACATGAACTTAGATGCCAGCGCACAGTTCTATCTAAATAAAGATACCGAGCCAATTGGAATGGTTGCAACACGAATTATGCATTCTGGAGAAATAATTGGCAGTAATGATTTAACGTCAGCCATTGATGCAATGTCTACAAGTGCGGTACCAATAAGTGTCCGCTCAGTTGACGTCGCTATGGGTCTAAATATTGGCGAAGATGTTGATATCTATTGGGTTTTAGACACTCAAAGTGGGGATGATTCGATTGATCCAATTTTAATTCTTGGGGGAGTTACATTGTTGAGTTATGACGATGGCGGTAAGAACTTCGGAAGTGAGATTGGATTATCTGTAGCTGTTGAAGAAACGCAGGTGCTGAGACTTTTAAGTGCAACAACACAGGGCCGCTTGGTGGTGATCCGCTCTCATGTCTGAGTTAGAAATGCCAACAGTTATAACAGCCATTTCCTCCTCTGAATCTGAGGGATTCATTGCAGGAACCTTATTTGCTCAGGGCTGGAGTGTTGTGTTTCGAGCAATTGATTGGGATTCTTTAGAGCGTTTTATAAATGCCAATCAAGAAGTTGCTCGCGGAGCACTCCTTTTATTTGCTTCTGACCTACCAGGCATTTCAAAGACTAAAATTGATTCGATGGCATCAAAGATCCGTCAAACTATTGGATTTTCTATAGACCAGCAGAAAGATGGCGACTTCGTGGAGCTGTACGCAGTTCCACAGTCATCAACAGATTTGGTCAGCCTCGTGCGGGGTTTTGTACGGGCACCAATGGTGCGCGGTGCAAACACACCACAACGTGCAGCTCGCAAAGCACGTGTCATCGCAGTTGGATCAGCCGGAAGCTATACCGGGTGCACAATGCTGGCCATGAATTTGGCAATGGAGCTAAGTATTCTTGAGAAACCAACCTTATTAATTGAAGGTAATTATCGTGCCCCTTCGATTGCTGCCTATCTTGCAATGCGTAACATCAATAGCGATGCGCAATGGAAAACTATTGCCCCGCATTTATCGTTAGCTGAAATTAGTCAAGAGCATGCAGGCACAGTTGATGAATTTATGGACCGAGCTGCAGCAGAATTTGAAGTAATTATTATTGATCTGGGATCAATTGCAGGGTTATCAAATCGTCTCACTGATCGTCGCTGGACATCGACAATGACAACCTGGTGCTGTGATCAAGCAGATGAGTTAATGATTGTTTCCAGGGCAGATCAGCTAGGAGCTCATCGATTGGGACAAGTTATTGAACTTTTGCAAAGTACATCGGTGCGTGCGAGCCTAAGTTTTGTGATGAATATGAAGTCTCCTGGAAAGCGAGGCGAGAACGAGGAAGCAAAATTCTTGAATAGTGCGACCGCTCTTAAGCCGATACGAATCAGGAGTATCACTAAGGATTCTCGTGCGATTGTGGCCGCTGAAGATGAGCACGCGACCTTAGTGGAGATCAATGAGCGCTCAAATGTGCGTAAATCGATAGCACTTTTAGCCCGTGAATTAAAAAGTTGAGATCTATTACTATTGCCCAATGCGTGCATATCTTCCAATTAGCCATCAGGATCTTGAGAGCTTTGTAGCCAATAAAAGCCTTGAGGTCGATGAGCTGTACGCGCCAACCATCCATTTTGTTGTTGAAAATCCAGATTGCGATGAAGAAGAGCTTGAGTATTTACTTTCTGTTGCAGCCGGTGAAGAAGCTTTAGAACTTAGACTTTCGGAGAAAGCACCAGGGATTGTTATCGCCCTTGAAATTGAAAAGGAAAGTATCGGCGAGCACTATGCCCAATCGATAACTCTTACTTCTGCATTGCAGTGGGATCAAGTTCAATGTGCATTGCTCGCTTTTCAGGGTGATGACGAACTTGTGTGGTTTGCTACCCAAGAGATCGAACTTCATTTGGCGGAGTGGAAGTAACCATGTTCCAGTTGGATAATTTACTGGGCGGTCGAACCACTGTAACTATTGATCAATCCCATCGATTGCGCGAACTAGTGGCAGATTGGCAACTGCTATCTGATCTTTCATTTGCAGATTTAATTTTGTGGGTTCCAATTCGCAAGGACATTAAGCTGTGGCCAACAGGTCATATTGCAGTTGCTCATATTCGTCCAACGACGTCATCGACAGTTTTTATCAACGATGTCATTGGCGATGAAGTTTTGTGGGGAGCACGTCCAAACATCGACGAGGCGCTTTCAACGGGTGACATTATGCGAAATACCGAGCCTGAACGTGTTGGAGAGTTATTAATCAAAGAAGAGACGATTCCTGTGTTCTTTGAAGGTCAAGTAATTGCTGTTATTTCACGCCACCGCAATGCCGAACAGATGCGTTCTCCCGGAAAACTAGAATTAAATTATCGAGAAATTGCAAACCATTTGTATCAAATGGTTGCTGAGGGAAACTTCCCGTATCAATCTGCAGGATCTTTATTTGAACCAGTTCCACGTGTAGGAGACGGGTTGATTCGTCTTGATGTAAATGGTGCTATTTCATTTGCTAGCCCTAATGCAAAATCAGCATTTTCACGTATGGGCTGGTTAGGTGATCTTGAGGGCCGCAATCTTGGCGAAGTTGCAGAGCAGGTTGTAACAGCCTCCCCAAATGCACATGAAGAAGGTGTTCGCACGCGCTTAAACGGTAAAACTTTGCGTCGCGTAGAAATAGATAATCACGGAGCAACGATTGATCTTTTAGTGTTACCGATGATTCAAAGTGCGGATCGAATTGGTTCAATCGTTCTGCTGCAAAATGTTACTGAACTTCGCCGACGTGATCGCGAACTAGTAACTAAAGATGCAACGATTCGCGAAATTCATCACCGCGTAAAAAATAATTTACAAACTGTCTCTGCCTTGCTTCGCCTGCAGTCTCGACGCATCGATGATCCTGCGGCTGCAGCAGCGTTAGATGAGGCCGTACGCCGTATTGCTTCGATTGCGCTGGTCCATGAGACTCTTTCAAATAGCACTGAAAACACGGTGGCTTTTGATGAGGTTCTGAATTCGCTAGTGACACATGCATTAGAGCTAAGCCCTCGCATGGGTCAATTGAGTATCGA
>CAIXVA010000073.1 GCA_903922745.1 uncultured Actinomycetes bacterium | reverse complement strand
TGTGAGTCTCGACCTCTCACATCAACAACCAGTTGATCCCCCACGGTTATTTCCTTTGATACCAAAGCCAGCGCAATACCGTGCTTTAGCGATGGAGAAAATGTTCCGCTAGTTACTTCGCCAACTACTTCACCTTGTGAATTTTTCACACTCATGCCAGCACGTGGAATTCCGCGATCAAGGGACTTGATTGCAACGCTTTTACGTTGTGCGCTTCCGGCTTTTTGTGCGAGCAAAATATCTGATCCAATAAAGGATTCCTTCTTCCAGCCAACAGCCCATGAAGCACTTGCTTCTACTGGAGATATGGCAAGAGAGAGTTCATGTCCGTGTAATGGATAGCCCATTTCGGTTCGCAGAGTGTCACGAGCACCTAGTCCACAAATTAATCCATCAAGTGGAGCTATCGCTGCAACTAAGGCATCCCAGACAAGCACTGCGTCTTTGGCGTGTGGCAATAACTCATAGCCAAGTTCACCTGTGTATCCGGTGCGACATAAAATTACATCTGCGCCAGCAATATTCACGTATGCAAAAGCCATGTAATCAATATCTGTATTGATCCCGAGTGCTTCTAAAACTTTAGGAGCTAATGGACCCTGTACCGCTAGCACTGCATATTCGTTATGCAAATTAGTCACCGTGATTTCGGAAGGTGCTTGCTTTTGCAAAACAGCGACAACATCTGTTGTATTTGAAGCGTTAGGAACAAGGAAAAAATCTGTTTCGCTATTTCTGTAAGCAATGAGGTCATCTACTACCCCACCTTCAGGGGTGCACAGCAAGGTGTACTGAGCAGATCCATCTGCAATCTTTGTTAGATCATTTGTGAGGCATCGATTCAAAAAATCGAGGGCTCCGGGTCCTATAACTGAGGCCTTACCCAAATGCGAAACATCAAAAATCCCCACACGCTCACGGACTGCGGCGTGCTCAGCTAGGACTCCTGCGCCTGGATACTCAATCGGCATCATCCAGCCACCAAAATCAGCCATCTTGGCGTTGAGGTCTAGATGCTTTTGGTTAAGTGGCGATGTCTTCATTGTGCAAACTTACCAATACTTCTATTACGCTAACGCCTTATGAGCACATTAAAGATTTCTGATGGCGTCGTTAAAGATGAGGTTTTGGTTTTAGGACTTACCTCCACAAATTCAAAGGGTGGAATTGCCATCGAAGCCGGAGATATAGCGATCGATACCAAGACGATTCTTTCGCTATTGGTCGATATGGGTGCTACCGGAAAGGCCGATGAGGTCACGAAGCTTCCTGGATCACATGTGCGCCTCATGGTTTTCACCGGCCTTGGAAAAAAATCGGCTACTTACTCGCATGAGACTTTACGCCGTGCTGCAGGTAGCGCATCTCGCGCCTTGGCTGGAAATTCTGCAGCAACATTTTCATTGCCTGCAAAGAACTTAGCTGAAGTTGCAGCTGTTGCAGAAGGCGCCGCCCTTGGTGCCTACTCATTTACAGAGTTTCGTGGTTCAACAAAGGATGATCACAAAGCTCCTTTAAAAACCATTACAGTGCATTCAAAGTTGGCATCATCTGCCGAGGCGAAGGCATCGGTAGTTCGAGCAGCAATCATTGCTAAATACACCTACCTAGTGCGTGACCTCATTAATACTCCCCCAAGTCACTTAACACCAGATTCATTTACAAAGAAGTTAGCTGCAGTCGTAAAATCTGCAGGAGGCGCAAAGTCTGGTTTAAAGATTCAGATCTGGGATGAAAAACAACTTAAGACTCAAGGTTTTGGTGGAATTATTGGAGTTGGTCAAGGATCTGCTAATCCACCACGTTTGCTTCATATTTCGTACACACCAAAGGGCAAGGCTGTAAAGCGTTACGCCTTTGTTGGTAAAGGAATCACTTTTGATACCGGCGGTTTAGCTCTAAAGCCTGCGTTAGGTATGGAAGCCATGAAATCTGACATGAGTGGCGCCGCAGCGGTTAGTGCCGCCGTAATTGCAATTGCCGAGTTAAAGTTAAATGTTGCAATTGAATCATGGGCACCACTTGCTGAAAATATGCCAAGTGATACAGCAACTCGTCCAAGTGATGTCATCACCATGTATGGAGGAAAGACTATTGAAGTCCTCAATCCTGATGCCGAAGGAAGACTTGTTTTAGGTGATGCTCTTGTGAAAGCTCAAGAGGAGAAAGATCTCGATGGCATCATCGACGTTGCTACTTTGACTGGTGCACAAGTTGTGGCACTCGGAACTCGAACAAGTGCTGTCATGACAAATAACAATGATTTCTCATCTCACTTTTTGAAACTCGCCGAAATTTCTGGTGAGTCATTCTGGCCAATGCCACTTCCCATTGAGTTACGTGCATCACTTGATTCACCCGTTGCAGATATGGCAAATGTCGGTGAGCGAATGGGAAATATGCTTGTTGCTGGCTTATTCCTCAAAGAGTTCATCGCAAACGAGCTTCCATGGCTGCATCTGGATATCGCAGGACCTGCATATAACGAAGGCGCAGCCCATGGATATACCCCAGTCGGAGGTACCGGTGTGGCCTTACGTACTCTCGTAGAATTAGCGCAATTCGAATCCAAAGGTTGAGATTTGTAAGCGGTTAGTCAAGAAGCCTCT
>CAIXVA010000072.1 GCA_903922745.1 uncultured Actinomycetes bacterium | reverse complement strand
CAGCGATAACAGTTGGTTGATTCAATCCTAAGTTCGCAAGGATTTCGGCAACAGCAACTGGATGCGTTATGTATGGCTCACCCGATTTGCGCAGTTGTCCTTCATGGGCATCTCGCGCTACTTCAAAGGCGCGAGATACTTCGATGGAATCTACAGAGGCGTGATTTTCTTTGAGAGCACTAATTACTGGTGCTATCAAAGTATCCACAAGAGACCCTACTTACGACCCTTACGCTTCGGTTGATTACGTGGACCACGACCGACTACTGCTGTATCTGCGGAAATAGTTGCCACAGCTGGTGTCGAACCTGTACGTGAACCCACTCGCTTTGCAAGCGCCTGCATTGCTGGCTCTCTTTCGCGAAGTTGAGCAAGAACAGGAGGTGCGATGAAAATCGATGAATATGTACCCACTGCAAGTCCAATGAACAAGGCAAGTGAGAGATCCTTCAATGTTCCGGCTCCTAGTAATCCAGCACCCACAAAGAGAATCGAACCAACTGGAAGAAGTGCGATCAGCGATGTGTTCGCAGAACGGACAAGAGTCTGGTTAACGGCGTGATTTACCGCTTGCGAATATGTCTTACTAGATGTTGCCGTGATCGTGCGGGTGTTTTCGCGAACCTTGTCGAAAACCACAACTGTGTCATAAAGGGAATAACCAAGAATAGTTAAGAATCCAATTACCGTTGCTGGCGTAACATCAAAACCTACGAGAGCATAAATTCCCACAGTAATGAAAACGTCGTGAACCACTGCCGCAATCGCCGCGACAGCCATTTTTGGTTCAAAGGCCATTGCAAGATAGAGCATGACAACGATCAAGAAACCGAAGAGACCATAAAGAGCTTTTCGGGTAATTTCTTTACCCCATGATGGTCCAATAATCTGCGTATCGATCGATTCGACTGTAACACCAAATTTTGCAGCTAGTGCATCTTGTACAGCGTTGTTTTGCACAGTATCAAGTGCGCCAGTCTGGACACGAACTTTGTCAGTGCCAATCTTCTGAACAACTAATTCGCCCGGAACGCCTGTTGCTTTTACCGCTGATTGGGCAGCTTCAATCGTTGCTGTCGCAGAATTTACAGTAAATGAAGATCCACCCTTGAATTCAATTCCAAGGTGTAGCCCTTGCAACGAAAGTGCTGCAATAGAAGCTAAGACAAAAAGTGCTGAGATTGAGTACCAACGACGACGCTTACCAATGAAATCAATCGCTGTTTCGCCGCGATAAAGGCGACCGCCAAGACCTGACATCTTCGACATCTTTATGCCTCCTTCGCAACGATGGTGCCCAAGCTCTTGCTTGAGAATCCTGACATTGAACTACCTGAACTAAAGAATGAAAGGTGAGACAAGATTGAAACAAGTGGCTTTGTAAATACAAACACCACAACAAGGTCAATCAGAGTCGTCAATCCCAATGTGAATGCGAATCCGCGAACACCGCCTACTGCGAAGAAGTAAAGAATCACAGCAGCAATAATTGACACGAAGTCAGCAACGAGGATGGTGCGACGAGCGCGAGTCCATCCCGTCTCGACAGCTGTTCGTAGCGAGCGTCCTTCACGAACTTCATCACGAATACGCTCAAAATAGATAATGAACGAGTCGGCGGTAACGCCAATCGCAACGATTGCACCGGCAATACCTGCCAATGTGAGAGTGAATCCAATCCACTTACCTAATAGAAGGAACAGTAGATAGATAAGCGAACCTGCCACTGTTAGCGAACCAACTGTTACAAGTCCTAGTCCTCGGTAGTACAACAATGAGTACAAGAAAACCAGACCTAAGCCAAGCGCTCCGGCAAGTAAGCCCGCGTTGAGTTGATCGGCTCCAAGAGTTGGTGAAATTTGTTGAACCTCACCGCGATCAAATGCCAATGGCAATGCTCCGTACTTCAAAACATTTGCAAGGTCTTGAGCTTCTAGCTGTGTAAAGCTACCTGTGATTTGAGCATTGCCTGAAGGAATTGCTTCAGTAATACGCGGTGATGACACAACCAATCCATCAAGCACGATTGCTACCTGATTTGTTGGTTCTGGCAATGTAGTTACTCGAGTGGTCAAAGCACCAAATGCTGATGTTCCCTCGTTGTTAAATGTAAGACTTACATACCAAGCATTTCCACCTTGTGTATCGATACCGGCAGATGCTTTAGAAATTTGGCGGCCTAGTACTTCAGCTGGCGCCAAAATGTATTTAGTAACGCCCGCACGATCACACGCAACGATTGTGTCCGTTGGTAAATCTGTGCCGGTTCCCTGACGATTCTCGGCCTTGGTGCAATCAAAAGTTGCAAACTTTGCATTTAAGTCAGCACTAACACCTGAAGTTGGTGTCGCAGCTGTGTCTGCAGCGGCCGGAATACCTGAACCTGAAGCGAGTACTTGGCGGAATCTAAGTTCTGCCGTCTGTCCAACTAACTCAACAACTCGTCGACCCGTATCTCCAGGAACAGAAATAACAATCTGACGATTTGTTCCACTTCCCTGCGCAGTTACTTCTGACTCAGCAACACCAAGTGAGTTAACACGTTGACGAATGATTGAGACCGCTTGATCGATTGACTCGCTTGTAACTTTGCCAGCTTCACCCGGTGCGATACGCGGTTGAAGGGTGACTGAAGTTCCACCACGAAGATCTAGACCTAGGTGAACTGACGTTGCCCCTTGAATAAAGACGAGGCTGGTCATGGCAACAAGTACCAGACCAAGGATCGCCAAAGAACGGCCAGGGCGGGCAGCCGTCTTTACAGGTTTATTAGTTGTAGACATAAGGCGAGAGTCTAGGCGTCAGGTGCGGGTAAGTCGAAAAGCGTGGAGATTTCCGCAGGTGGTGTTCGTCCTATATGGCGCCATCCCTGGGCGGTAGCTACACGTCCCCGCGGAGT
>CAIXVA010000071.1 GCA_903922745.1 uncultured Actinomycetes bacterium | reverse complement strand
GGATTTGGGCAAGCTGTTTCACTTGCAGTTGATAAATTACCAAAAGCCATTGAGCACGAATGGATTTGGTTAATCCATGATGATTGCGCACCTGCCCCAACAGCGCTCGCAGAGTTATTAGATGCAGTTGATGACCGACCAAAAGTTGTAATGGTTGGCCCAAAACTATTGGGCTGGCACGATCGAACACATTTACTGGAAGCCGGCATAAGTATCGCTGGTAATGGTGCACGGTGGACTGGGCTGGAACCTTTGGAATACGACCAAGGGCAGCATGACGGTATTCATGATGTGCTTTCTGTTAGCACTGCAGGTGCGTTAATTCGCCGCGATGTATTTGAAGAGATTGGTGGACTTGATCAAAACCTTGCCTTGTTTCGAGATGATGTTGATTTTGGTTGGCGTGCTCGTGCAGCTGGACATTCAGTTATTGCTGCAACAGGTGCAGTTGCCTTTCACGCACAAGCATCTGCAACTGAACGCAGAAGGATTGATGTCGAAGGTGCAATTTTGCACCGTCCATTACTTTTGGATCGTCGTAATGCCGCTTATGTCTTACTCGCTAATTCATCATGGTGGATGATTCCGTGGATCACGATTCAGTTATTTGGTTCTGCAGTTGCCCGGGCGCTCGGTTATTTAGTTGCCAAATTACCTGGCTACGCATCTGATGAAATATTGGCTTTTACTACCTTAATTCTTCGCCCAGGGAAAATACTTGAAGCTCGTAAAGTTCGTAAGAAGCAAAGATTTGTTACTTCCCGAGTTATTTCAACCTACATTCCTCCTCGGTGGTCACAATTTCGACTCGGAACAGAACGATTAGTCGAATCAGCTCGGGCAAGAATTTTTCCAGACAACAATTTGGCAGCAGTATCTATTCTCGATTCAGTCGAGGATGAAGATTTATTAACTCCCGTAAACACTAATAACTGGCTTTCTATAGTAAAGCGCCCTGAAGTTCTCGGCTTTTTATTGTTGGGCGTGATTACTGTAATTAACTCTCGAAATCGCTTTGGCGCTTTAGTAGGCGGAGCACTTCCTATTTCACCCGCGGGTGCAACAGATTTATGGCGCACATACTTTGAATCGTGGCATCAAGTTGGAATGGGATCATCACTTGCAACGCCGCCATGGGTAGCTGTGATGGCAATCGCATCCCTTGCCGTATTAGGAAAAGTTCAATTTTTGATCACATTATTTTTCCTAATCGCACCATTGCTAATCATGCGGTCATGCTTTAGTTTGTTAAAGAAACTAACGTCTAACAGCTGGATATCAATTCCTGCTGCCTTCCTGTATGCGATTTCTCCTGTAACTATTGCAGCTGTTAGTTCTGGGCACATTGCGACACTTATTTTGCTGATATTTGCACCATTTGTCGCTGTATTCCTTCATGACTGGTGGGGCATCGAAATTTACAGTTGGCGCAAAATATTTTCTATTTCGCTGCTGTTCTCCTTTCTTTATGCCTTCACACTCATGAGTTTTGTAATTGCACTGACTGCTTCCATTGTTATCTCTCTGGACAATTATGAGGAGTATTCGTTAACTAAGGACAAGTCGCTGTGGCGGGAACGAGTTTTAAAGAGATCGACAGTTGTATTTGTCCCCTTTCTAGTAAACGCGCCCTATACATTTGAAGCATTAATTCACCCCAGCCGATTCTTAACAGAACCTGGATTATTAATTCCAGGTGGAGGCCCTTTATCGGTCTTGTTAGGAAACCCTGGAGGTACCGGCTCGATTCCGTTGTGGCTTGTAAGCCCGATTTTGCTGATCCTTGTAATTTCTCTCTTTTCTTCAACTATCGCACGACCGATTGCAGAGTATGGAATTGCGGCACTAGGTCTTGCGACTTTAGTGAGTTCACTTTCAATATCTACCCATGGAAATGAAGGGCTAGCAAAGGTATGGGCTGGCCCTGTGCTTTCTATTGCGACTTTAGCTGCCGTTGCCGCAGGAACCGTAATGCTTGATCGACTTCGTGAAACCTTGATTTTGAGTCACATTCACTATCGACATATTTTGTCTGCGATTTTGCTTTTCGTTACAGCCTCATATGCGGTTTTAACAGTGGGATATTCCGTATCGGCAGGTGCCGATTCTGCTGTACAGGCTAATCGAGCCACAGTGATGCCAGCATTTTTAAGTGTTGAATCTGATTCCAAAATTTTAGTTTTACGCGAAGTTGGTAATTCTGGGGATAAAAAGATCCAATATTACATATCTAGAGGTAGAGATATTTCTTTGGGAGAGCCTGATGTAGCGCCTAAACAAAACCTTGCAATTGCAACCGCTGCTCGAGCTTTAATTGATGGCTCGGGAATCGCGAGCAGTAAAACCTTGGGTGATTACGGAATTAAATATGTCTTTGTGAAGAGCCCATTTAAAAAGGAAATCATCAGATCTATTGATGGACTTGGCGGTTTTACTCGAACTTCAGCTACATCGCTTGGTGTCGTTTGGAATGTGAGTCAACCAACTGGCCGTCTTTTATTTATTAACGAAGATGGAGTCCGCTCAGTTCTTGCAGCAGGAGATTTTGGTGCTCGTACATTCGTTCCAAGTGCTGGAACCTTGATTCTTACTGAAAGCTCAAATAGGTCATGGCAAGTTCTTGAAAATGGTTATCGACTAACCCGCACAAATAATGAATTGGGCTTACCGACATTTAAAGTAACCGAGGCTGGTGAGATTTCATTACTGCACGACGGAACAGTTCGACGAGCATGGCTTTCTCTGCAAATCATTTTCTTAGTGGTGGTAATTGTCATGGCTCTTCCTGCTGGACGCCGCAAGCGTGAAATATCAGAAAAGGAGTTGGCATGACATTTAATCGCCCGCTCAAATTTCTAGCTGTTTTGTTAAGTGTGATCGGTGTGGCAAGCGTTCTCTCCGTTGCGGTTACCACCAAGAATTTTTCTGAAAGTTATCCTGCTGTTGTGTGCCCACCCACACTTGATGGATTGGGATCGCAAATTTCTCTATCGTCTAAGAAGACTCCTTTTCAACGGCTTCAAAACAGAACCACAAAGACTGCTCCAGTAATGGTTTTGCGACTACCTGTTAATAAAGATTCTTTGGTTATTAGTTCAGAAGGTGCAACACCCGTTGTGTGGCAAAGCAGATCAGGAAGTTGGGCAGGTGGTGCGTTGTGTACAGGTCCTGCATCTTCACAGTGGTTTGTTGGAGGCGCAGCAGATGTTACAACTCGCGGTCGGCTAGTTATTGTTAATAGCGGACTAAGCGATGCAGTTGTAGATGTCGAAAGTTTCACAGAAAATGGCAGACAGCCATTGCGCGCTATCAATGTTGCGTCGAAAAATTACACGGTTATTCCGGTTGATTCATTAGCACCTGGAGATAAGACCTTGACGGTGCATGTGGCACCTCGATCTGGTCGAATTAACGCATTCATGATTGATGAACAAGGCAAAGGCTTAAAGGGATTGGGTGGCGATCTCGTTAATTCATCTGCATTAGCCACTAGGAACATTGTTATTCCTGCGATTCCTAATCAGATGTCAAAGAAATCGCCAGCCTTGTCACACACTTTGCGTGTTCTAACTCCTGGCGATGTCGATGCAAATGTCACTGTAGAAGTTATGTCAGCAGATGGAGTCTTTGTTCCTGTTGGATTAACCTCACGATCAATTAGCTCGGGGATTGTGACTGAATTTCAGCTCGATCCAAACATAACTTCTAATGTTATGGCGGTCAGAATTACCGCGACTGAACCAGTAGTTGCAGCAGTTAAATCCACCGTTGTTGTCTCAGGAAGAAAAGATTTCGTGTGGAGCACTACCGCTCCAGAACTTGTGCCGTTGACTATTGCCGTTACTGGTTTGACTCCGCTAATTTCTTTTGCAGGTGATCGCATCAATGTTTCAGTAGATGTAACTTTGATTAACGGAAAAGTTGTACGTCAAAATGTTAAGGGCTCCGATATCGCCAATTGGCGGGTTCCGGCTAATGCCCGTTCCTTTACCGTTGTAAAGGTTGGGGCGGCAACGTATGCAGGGGCATTAGTCTCTTCAGCCAACGGATATGGGTATTTCCCAATTGCGGCAGGAAGCGTTCTGACAAAGATCGAAGTGCCAGATTCAAATATTCGCGTCTTAAATCCCTGACAATCCCAAGATTTATACTCGCTTCCCACTAATGTTGATTACATGAGAACACAAGGTGGACGTGGATGTTCACGTGCAGGGTGCAGATCCCATGCAACCATGACACTGACCTATGTGTATTCCGAATCGACCGCCGTTGTTGGGCCGCTTGCAACATATTCCGAACCTCATGCATACGATCTATGTGCAGTACATGGTGCGCGACTAAAGGTTCCTCATGGGTGGAGTGTTATCAAACAAGAACTTGATGGGCAAATACAAGGACCATCAGATGATGATTTGATGGCTATTGCAGATGCAGTTCGCGAAGTTGCACTTAAAGAGATTCCAGAAGAGGTAAAAGCTGAAACTTCATCGGCGCAACAGCCTATTGGCCGACGCGGACATTTACGCGCTGTTCCTTCTTAAGGAATTTCGGTGAACGAGTTCGCACATATTTTCAAGGCCTACGATATTCGTGGTCTAGTTGATGTTGAAATAGATGTTGATTTTGCTTTTGCTACGGGCGTTGCGTTTGCTCGTTTTCTGCAAATAGAAAGAGAACCCGGAACAATTGTTATCGGGGAAGATATGCGTCCCTCTTCACCACAATTAGCTGATGCATTTTCTGCTGGAGCAATTTCTCAGGGAATGGATGTAATTCGTATTGGGTTGGCATCAACTGACATGTTGTACTTTGCATCTGGAAAATTAGGTTTACCGGGTGCGATGTTTACAGCCAGCCATAATCCTGCTGAATACAATGGAATTAAGCTCTGCTTAAGCAACGCACGGCCAATTGGCAAAGAATCTGGCCTAGTAACGATTGAAAACTTTGTTCGCGAGGGATCACCAATTGCCCTTCGTAATGTCGGAGTTGAAAAACAGCGCAATATGCTTGAAGAGTATGTAGATCACCTTTTAACACTCGTGGACATTAAAAATATCCGCCCTCTAAAAATTATTATCGATGCAGGCAATGGAATGGCCGGGCACACAGCGCCTGCCATCTTTGCTCGATTAAATTGTGAAGTTATTCCTATGTACTTCGAACTCGATGGGTCGTTTCCCAATCATGAAGCTAATCCGCTTGATGAATCGACCTTGACCGATTTGAAAAAGGCCATGATTGACCAGAAGGCCGATCTCGGTTTGGCATTTGATGGGGATGCAGATCGTTGTTTCTTGGTTGATGAACGAGGAGTTGCAGTTAATCCATCGGCATTGACCGCGTTGATTGCTCACCGTGAATTAATAAAGCATCCGGGCTCTTCGATCATTTATAACTTGATTTCATCCCGTGCGGTTCAAGAAGTTATTGATGAAAATGGGGGAGTTGGCTTACGAAGCCGAGTTGGGCATTCTTATATTAAGAAAATGATGGCTGAAAGTGGAGCAATTTTTGGTGGAGAACATTCAGGACACTTCTACTTTAAAGAGTTTTGGCGCGCAGATTCTGGTGCTTTAGCTGCCTTGCATGCAATCGCCGCCTTGGGCGAAAGCGATACAACAATGTCAGCATTACTTGCGCCATATAACAGGTATGTCATAAGTGGTGAAATAAATTCAAAGGTTGCAGACACCCAAGCAGCTACTGAAGCTGTCGAAAAGATTTATTCATCAGATAGGCTCAAAATCGATCATCTCGATGGACTAACTGTTAACGGGGATACCTGGTGGTTTAACCTGCGGCCATCAAATACCGAGCCACTTCTTAGACTTAATGTTGAGGCGTCAACACAGGCTCAAATGGAGTCTGTGCGTGATGCGGTTCTCTCGCTTATTCGCAGCTAACCCCCGTTTTTCATTAGAGAAATTAAGCGTGCGCGCGGTAATCTTTACCCATAGTCGCCTAGCACTGTAGAGCCCTACGCCTTAGGTACCCAAACAATACTTTGAATACCACTTAAGGAGATTTACGTGAACGTTCCAGTAACAGCAACTCTTCCAGCACATGACATTGCAGATGCATCTCTTGCCGCAGAAGGTAAAAAGAAAATTGAATGGGCAGAGCGCAACATGCCTGTGCTTGCACAAATCCGTGAGCGCTTTGAAAAGTCACAACCATTTGCAGGCGTGCGTATTTCTGCATGTATGCACGTAACAACAGAGACAGCTAACTTGATGCGCGTTCTAAAAGCAGGAGGAGCAGAGATCGCTCTTTGTGCATCAAACCCATTGTCAACACAGGATGACACTGCAGCAGCACTGGTCCATGAGTATGGAATTTCAGTTTTTGCTCGTAACGCTGTTGATCGTGATGGTTACTACAAGCACATCAACGCTGCACTAGATATTGCACCTCACCAGGTTTTTGATGATGGTTGCGATCTAGTCAACACACTTCATACAACACGTAAAGAATTGATTCCAGGTATCACTGGTGGTTGCGAAGAGACTACAACTGGTGTTATTCGTCTTAACCAGATGGCAAAAGATGGCGCACTTCAGTTCCCAATGATCGCCGTTAATGACACTGACACAAAGCACATGTTTGATAATCGTTATGGAACAGGTCAATCAACACTTGATGCTGTTTTCCGTGCGACTAACTTTTTACTCGCTGGTCGTGTTGTTGTAGTTGCTGGTTTCGGATACTGCGGAAAAGGTGTTGCAGAACGCGCAAAGGGTATGGGCGCAGATGTAGTCGTCACTGAAATTGATCCAACAAAGGCACTCGATGCAATGATGCAGGGCTTCCGCGTAATGCCGATGCTAGATGCAGCAAAGCTTGGCGATGTATTTATTACTGTCACCGGTAACCGCGATGTATTGCGCGATGAGCACTTTGCAGTAATGAAGGATGGCGCAATCATGGCTAACTCAGGCCACTTCGATATCGAAATCGATGTTGCTTGGCTTGAGCAAAACGCTAAGAAGAAGAATGCAAAGATGCGCCACCAGACAGATGAATATGTATTGGCAGATGGCCGCCGCTTGCTACTTCTTGCAGAAGGCCGCCTTGTTAACTTAGGTGCTGCAGAAGGTCACCCAGCATCAGTTATGGATATGTCATTCTCTGATCAGGCACTTACAGCTGAATACCTTGTTAAGGAAGCAAAGAACTTGAAGCCAGGTGTTCATGAAGTTCCTACATACATCGACAAGGAAGTTGCTTCACTTAAGTTGATCAGCATGGGTGGACGCATTGACGTTCTAACTCCTGCACAAGATATGTACCTGAACTCTTGGGAGCACGGTAGCTAATGACTTTAGTTATGGTCGTCGATGACGACCAGGATCTCGCGGAGATGCTCGGCATCGTTTTAACCGG
Organism: uncultured Actinomycetes bacterium; assembly: GCA_903922745.1. Lineage (GTDB taxonomy): Bacteria > Actinomycetota > Actinomycetes > Nanopelagicales > Nanopelagicaceae > Planktophila. Next base: position 309 of record CAIXVA010000071.1, on the reverse strand, counting down.
TGCCGGCATCGACGTGGATCTAGTAAGTCGTGGGGATGAGGTTATGGATGTATTCCGTAACAACCCACCAGATTTAGTGTTGCTAGATGTTATGTTGCCCGGCCTTGATGGAATCGAGGTCTGCAAATTAATTCGAGCAGAATCAATGGTTCCAATCGTCATGCTTTCAGCTAAAGGTGACACACAAGATGTTGTAAAAGGATTAGAAGCAGGCGCGGATGATTACATGGTTAAACCATTTCGTCATCCATCTGAACTAATCGCACGTATTCGTACACGTTTGCGTAGAACTAATTCTGATATTTCAGG
>CAIXVA010000070.1 GCA_903922745.1 uncultured Actinomycetes bacterium | reverse complement strand
TACATTTGCAATGGTGACATTGGCATTTGGCGAAGCCGGGCACGAAATCGTTAATCGTAATTTCTTCAACTTAACTGGTGGCGAAAATGGAATTGCGCTGAATGCCGACAATATTCCGCAAATTTGGATCGGTGTTATTAATACCAAGTACATTTATTGGTTAGCACTTGCCGCTTTGATATTTACTTATGTCGTTATTTGGTGGGTTACAGAAAGCTCTGCCGGACGTGTTTTCTCCGCATTACGTGACAATGAACAGCGAGTTCAGGTTTTGGGACTTAATACACAACATTTCAAACTTTTAGCCTTTGTTATTAGTGCAGCACTTGCAGCGATGCTGGGATTTGTAATGTTAATAGCTGCGGGAAGCGCTGCGCCACGATTTGCCGAATCTGGTGTAACAATTGCCCTCTTACTCATGGTGGTAATTGGCGGTGCTGTAACTCGTTGGGGCGCTGTGTTAGGTGGAATTTTCTACTCATTTGCATCGACTCGTATGCAGGATTTAACGCAGCAAGAATCTTTCAAATCAATTCCGAAGTGGATTGGTGGACCAATCGCAGAACCTGCATTGCTCTTGGGGCTAATTTTCATTTTTATCGTGATGTTTTCACCGGGCGGCTTGTCAGGTGCTTACTATCGACTTCGGTTGAGGGCACTGACTCGTAAATCATCATGAATCAAAAACTCTGGGAACCTGAGCTAACCGGTGACTCGGCAATAGAAAAACTACAAAGTGACCTAGGGTTTAGTACTTACTCGCAATTACATTCCTGGAGTATTAATAATCCTGGAGAATTTTGGTCTCGTGCTTGGGATGACAATGAAATTATTGGTACTAAGGGCTCACGGTTTTACCGTCAAGGCAGCGACTTCATCTCGTCAGAGTTTTTTGTAGAAGCTCGATTGAATGTTGCAGAAAATCTCTTGTCAAAAGGAGATGACAAAGTTGTTGCCATCGTTTCTATTCTAGAAGATGGAACCCGGACAGAAATCACTTGGTCAGAACTTCGAGTTAAGGTGGCAGCCACTGCTGCCGCGATGCGATCAGAAGGCGTCGGCGTCGGTGATCGTGTTGTCGCTTGGGTTCCTAATGTCACCGAATCTGTAATTTATGCTCTAGGCGCTCTTAGTATTGGCGCAGTCGTTTCAACTGCTTCACCAGACTTCGCTCCACACGCTGTCGAAGATCGCTTTGGTCAAGTAGAGCCAATGATTTTATTAGTAGCAGATGGTTATCAGTACAACGGTAAGTATTTTGATTGCGCAGAGAAGTCTGCAGAAATCGAAAAGCTGTTGCCAACTCTTAAAATAACAGTTCGCATTAGCCAATTCCAAGAATGGATCAAACCATTTATTGGCACTCCTGCAAGCTATGAGCAATTACCTTTTAATCATCCAGGTTTCGTCTTATTCTCATCCGGCACTACAGGTAAGCCAAAGTGCATCACGCACAGTGGCGCCGGAGTGATGTTAAAAGCACAAGCAGAGATGTTGTATCAATTTGATATCTCAAAAGGCAACAATGTCTTTTTCTTTACAACGTGCGGCTGGATGATGTGGAACTGGCTGCTTATGGCACTTGGCCGCGGAGCGACAATTGTCTTATTTGATGGGGCACCAATGGCACCTACGCCAACAATCCTTTTCGATATCGCCCAGAATGAAAAGTTGGATTTCTTTGGTGTGTCAGCAAAGTTCATTGACTCGGCAAATAAAGAGGGATTAAAGCCTGCTGTAACTCATGACCTTTTTACAGTAAGAACAATTGGTTCAACTGGTTCAGTATTGTCACCTGAAAGTTTTGACTACGTTTATTCATCAATTAAGTCTGATGTGCACCTTGCATCTATGTCGGGTGGAACAGATATTTGTGGGTGCTTCTTAGCAGGTGTTCCAACACAGCCTGTTTATCGCGGAGAGCTACAAGGTCCATGTCTTGGAATGGCAACAGATGTTTATGATGCTCAAGGCAATAGTGCTGCAGTTGATGAAAAGGGAGAACTTGTTTGCACCGTGCCATTTCCATCTAAGCCAATTGGATTTTGGAATGACAAAGATGATGAAAAATACAAGGCTGCATACTTTGAAGGTTTTCCTGGAGTCTGGACACATGGAGACTTTGCTTCTAAATCTGCAACAGGAGGCTTTACTTTATTTGGTCGAAGCGATGCCACGTTAAATTCAAAAGGTGTCCGAATTGGCACGGCCGAGATATACCGCGTTGTTGAGACATTCCCACAAGTTCAAGAAGCGATGGCTGTTTCTCAGGATTGGGAGAATGACACCCGCGTAATTTTGTTCGTTGTTGTAAAAGCAGGTCAAGAATTCAACGAAACTGTTGAGAAGGAAATTAAGGTTGCACTTCGAACCCAAGCAAGTCCACGCCATGTTCCGGATTTAATTGTTGTGGCCCCTGAACTTCCTCGAACCAAATCAAACAAGTTGGTAGAACTTGCCGTTACTGATGTGATCAACGGCCGGGTAGTACGAAATCGCGACGCTCTGGCTAACCCTGATTCCTTGGATTGGTTCAAAGTACTGGTGCCTTAGGCTAGGCCAGTGATCACAATTGCAACCGCTGATGAAATGCATCAGTTAGGTGAAAAGCTTTCAGTCCATTTGCGTGCTGGAGATCTTGTCCTGGTAAACGGCCCACTGGGTGCAGGCAAAACAGTATTGGCACAAGGTGTGGGAGCAGGTCTTGGAATTACAGGAATTACTTCACCCACCTTTGTTATTTCACGAGTTCACAAAGCTGCCGTGCCTTTCATTCATGTTGATGCATATCGCTTAATTGATTCTGAAAATCCCAATCTTTATCTTGATGATTTAGATCTTGATATCGCTGGGTCGATCACACTAATTGAATGGGGCGGGGCAGAGTCTGCGCGCCTCAGCGAAGATCGTCTAGAGATCACGATTGATCGAAGTAATGAAGTTAGAAAAGTTGAGATCACACCAGTTGGACCTCGCTGGGTTGGGTTTTCTCTATGAGTAAAGTCCTGGCAATTGATACGTCAACATCGCGCACATCAGTAGCAATCATTGATGGTGACAGAGTTGTGTTTAGTGGGCACCGAGATGGTGCAACCGCACATGGTCCTTCTCTTCCTGCGCTCGTTCAAGAGGCGTTAGCAATCAGTGAAGTCGATGAAGTTGTAGTTGGAATGGGCCCTGGGCCATATACAGGATTAAGAGTTGGCATAGCCTTTGCGCAAAGTTTTGCACTAGCTCGCGAGATACCGGTCCGTGGCGTTTGTTCGTTAGATGCTATAGCTGCACAGGTAGCTGAGAAGGATTTCATTATCACTGTTGATGCGAGACGCAAAGAGGTTTATTGGGCCCGTTACACAGATGGCGTGCGGGTAGGGGACCCTGCTGTTAATTTTCCAGCAGATGTGTCAGGTGCACCATTACATACAGATCTATTTCCAGACTTGCAGGCTTTAGTTAAGTTGCCAGGAAACATTACAGAGCCAATTTATCTGCGCAGACCAGATGCAGTAGCAACGGCAGATCGTCCATGATTACTTATCGCGAGGCTAATGCCTTTGATCTTCCTGTATTTGTTTCACTAGACAAAGAGTTGTTTCCATATTCTCCGTGGTCTGCTTCCCAATACAAAGAAGAGTTTTCAAGCCCAACTCGTCACTTTGTTGTTGCCCTTGATCAGGCTGAGAACATCGTTGGATATGCGGGGGTTTTTGCACCAGGTGAGGCTGAAGCAGATGTTTTAACTGTCGGCGTTGTGCCTTCGCATCGAGGAAAAGGTATTGCTAAAGCGCTAATGGCTTTGATTACCGACTGGGCTAATACTCAAGGGTCAACAGCAATGATGCTTGAGGTCAAGACAGATAACACTGATGCGATAGGTCTTTATGAATCATTGGGGTATTCCAAGCTCAATGTGCGTAAGGATTATTTTGGTGCTGGCCTTGATGCCCAAGTAATGCGATTGGAGCTCTCATGAGCGAGCCAATTGTTTTAGGAATTGAAACATCCTGCGATGAGACAGCCGTGGGCATTGTCCGTGGTCGCACATTATTGGCCAATGTGATTGCATCTAGCGTTGAAGAACATGCTCGCTTTGGGGGTGTAGTTCCTGAAATTGCTAGTCGTGCCCATCTTGAAGCAATGATTCCAACCTTGCATCAGGCACTCAAAGATTCCAAGCTATCATTGAAAGATATTGATGCAGTTGCTGTCACTGGTGGACCAGGATTAGTTGGTGCACTTCTCGTCGGTGTTGGATCTGCAGCAGGTCTTGCACTTGGTTTGAACAAACCAATTTATGCCGTTAACCATTTAGCGGCACATGTGAGTGTTGATTCCTTAACTCATACCAATCCATTAGATCCAACGATTGCTTTACTAGTTAGTGGTGGACACTCATCGCTATTGCAAGTAGAAGACATCACCGGATCAATCACAAAACTTGGTGAGACTATGGATGATGCTGCAGGTGAAGCGTTTGATAAAATTGCTCGTGTCATGAAGTTAGGCTTTCCGGGTGGTCCTGCCATTGACTCGTTGTCACACGAGGGCAGTTCAACTGCTATTGATTTTCCACGAGGTCTAACAACTTCTAATGACTGGCAAATACGTCCATTTGATTTTTCATTCTCTGGATTGAAAACAGCTGTTGCCAGATATTTGGAGGCAACTCCTGATTACAAAAAGGGTGATGTTGCTGCATCGTTTCAAGAAGCGATCGTTGATGTTCTACTTTTAAAATCTGTTGCTGCCTGCAAACAAACGGGGATTAATTCACTTGTTATTGCAGGCGGGGTTGCCGCAAACTCACGGCTTCGAGCTGTTGCCCAGGAGCGGTGCGACAAGGCGGGGATCCAGCTTCGGGTCCCAAGTCCAGGGCTATGCACCGACAACGGGGCTATGGTCGCCGCCCTGGGCTCATTGATGGTTTCTGCGGGCCGCACGCCCAGCCCAGTGGCCTTTGACGCTGATTCCAGCCTGCCTGTCACCACTATAAGCCTGTAATCCCTGATTTGCTGTGAGGGATTAGCCCGCCTAGAGTTTGCGTTAGCACTCACGACCCGAGTCTGCTAATTCAGGTCGCACGAGGAAACAGAACAAAAGGAGTCACACCATGGCAGTAAAGCCACTAGAAGACCGCATCGTTATCAAGACAAACGAGGCTGAGACAACAACAGCATCAGGTCTTGTTATCCCAGATACAGCAAAAGAGAAGCCACAGGAAGGCACTGTTATCGCAGTAGGCCCAGGTCGCTTTGATGATGGCGTACGCGTTCCAATGGATGTCAAAGTTGGAGATGTAGTTCTTTACAGCAAGTACGGCGGAACTGAAATCAAGCACGGTGGAGAAGATCTACTTGTTCTTTCAGCTCGCGACATTCTCGCTGTAATCGAGAAGTAAATGGGAAAGAGTCTTCAATTTGATGAGCAAGCACGCCGCGCCATGGAGCGCGGTGTCAACATTCTTGCTGACACAGTAAAGGTAACTCTGGGGCCTAAGGGTCGCAATGTTGTTATCGGCAAATCTTTTGGTGCACCAATCATTACAAATGACGGTGTAACTATTGCTAAGGAAATTGAACTTTCCGACCCTGCTGAAAACATGGGAGCTCAGTTAGTTAAAGAAGTTGCGACAAAGACAAATGATGTCGCAGGTGACGGAACTACAACAGCAACTGTTCTAGCTCAAGCAATGGTTAAAGAAGGACTTCGTAACCTTGCAGCTGG
>CAIXVA010000069.1 GCA_903922745.1 uncultured Actinomycetes bacterium | reverse complement strand
TGCAGGAGCTGATGAAGCTTTGGCGGAATTAGATGAGATTAAAGATTTCCTCGCAAAGCCAGAAAAATACGCACCTCTTGGCGCAAAGATTCCCAAAGGTGTTTTGTTGTTTGGCCCTCCAGGAACAGGTAAGACACTTCTTGCTCGCGCAGTAGCTGGTGAAGCAGGAGTTCCTTTCTATTCAATTTCAGGTTCTGACTTTGTTGAAATGTTTGTTGGTGTTGGTGCAGCGCGTGTGCGCGATTTGTTTAATCAAGCAAAAGCAAATGCACCAGCAATTGTTTTCATCGACGAAATTGATGCTGTTGGTCGCCAACGTGGTGCTGGTATGGGTGGTGGTCACGATGAGCGTGAACAAACACTTAATCAACTACTTGTTGAGATGGATGGCTTTGAAGAAAACTCAAAGGTCATTTTGATCGCTGCAACAAACCGTCCCGATGTTTTAGATCCTGCATTACTTCGTCCCGGTCGCTTTGATCGTCAGATTGCAGTTGATCGTCCGGACCTTAAGGGCCGCGAAGCTATCTTGCAGGTCCATGCAAAGGGCAAGCCATTAAGTGATGAGGTAAAGCTAGTTGATTACGCACGTCGTACACCTGGTTTCACTGGTGCTGATCTAGCAAACGTGCTCAACGAAGCAGCACTTTTATCTGCTCGCGAAAACAAGTCAGTTATTGGAAATCCAGAGCTAGATGAGGCAATTGATCGCGTTATGGCAGGACCGCAACGTAAATCTCGTTTGATGAGCGATGATGAACGTCGAGTTACCGCTTATCACGAAGCAGGTCACGCACTTGTTGCTCATGCACTTCCACACACAGATCCTGTTCACAAGGTCACGATCATGCCTCGAGGCCGCGCACTTGGTTACACAATGGTTTTGCCAGATGAAGATAAGTACTCAACAACTCGTAATCAATTACTTGATCAGTTGGCGTATTCATTAGGTGGACGCGCAGCAGAAGAGTTAATTTTCCATGATCCATCAACTGGCGCTTCTAACGATATTGAAAAAGCAACCGAGCTTGCTCGTGCAATGGTCACTCAATACGGTATGACAGAAGCTATTGGTGCGATCAAACTTGGTGGCGGAGCATCTGAACCATTCTTAGGCCGCGATTACGGACATCAACGTGATTACAGCGAGAACATTGCAGGAATTGTTGACCGCGAAATTCGTCGTTTAATTGAAAATGCACATCAAGAAGCATTTGATATTTTGGTTGCAAATCGCAAGATTCTTGATGAGATGGTGATTGAACTTCTTGAAAAGGAAACACTCAATAAGGATGAAATTGCAGCTATCTTTAAAAAGGTGAAGCTTGTAACTAAGCGTCCTGCATGGACAGGTTCTGCAACTCGTATTCCATCGGAGCAACCACCAGTAGATGTTCCAGAACGTATTGTTGTTGCAGCACCTAAAGAGCCAAAGAAACCGGCTCGTCGCAAGAAGGCTGCAAGTGACGGTAAATAAAGTATCCGTTACCGACGGGCGCGCATCTGGTCCTTATGACCAAGAGCGTGCTGAAAAGGCTGTTCGCGAACTACTTATAGCCCTTGGCGAAGACCCTGAACGTGAAGGGTTGAAAGAGACACCTGCACGAGTAGCGCGTGCGATGAAAGAAAACTTTGAAGGATTGTGGCAATCACCAGAAGATGTTTTAACGACGACATTTGATATTGGCCACGAAGAGTTAGTAATTGTTCGAGATATTGAAGTCTTTTCACATTGTGAACATCATTTAACACCGTTCCATGGTGTGGCGCACATCGGATATATCCCACGCGGAAAGATCACCGGTCTTTCAAAGCTTGCACGTTTAGTAGATATGTATGCAAAGCGCCCACAAGTGCAAGAGCGTTTAACTACTCAGATCGCTGATGCAATGGTGAAGATTTTGGATCCACTTGGCGTGATCGTAATTATTGATTGTGAACATTTATGTATGTCAATGCGTGGAGTTAAGAAGTCCCATGCTCGTACAACTACATCTGCAGTGCGTGGTGCATTAACAAACCCTGCTACACGCGCAGAAGCAATTTCACTTATCACTAAGGCGTAATCCTCATGTTGATCATGGGTATCTTGAATGTAACCCCAGATTCTTTTGCCGATGGTGGAAGACATAATGATTTTGATGCAGCGGTTGCACGAGGATTAGAAATGATTGCCGAAGGCGTTGACATCATTGATATCGGTGGAGAATCAACGAGACCTGGTGCAGATCGTATTAGTGAAGCTGAAGAAATAGAACGTACGATTCCGGTTATAACCGAACTTGCTAAACACGGCGCAAGAATTAGCATCGACACAATGCGTGCAAGCACGGCAGAGGCTGCAATCAAAGCTGGTGCAGCGATGATTAATGATGTCAGCGGGGGATTAGCGGATTCAAACATGCTGCAAACTGCTGCACGTTTAAAGGTTCCTTACATTGCAATGCACTGGCGCGGACAATCAAAAGACATGAATTCAAAGGCTGTTTATAGCGATGTGGTTATTGATGTGATTTCAGAGCTTCAAGAGCGCATTACCGCAGCGCTGGATGCAGGTATTGAAGTGGGCAATCTAATAATTGATCCAGGTCTGGGTTTTGCTAAAGATGCTGAACATAACTGGGAGATTGTCGATTCAATCGATTCTTTTGTTGATTTGGGCTATCCAGTATTAGTCGGTGCTTCACGCAAGCGTTTCTTAGGTGGGGATTCACCTGATGAACGGGAACAAGCAACAATCGATTTAACAAAACGGCTTGCCAGCACTGGTGTATGGGCGGTTAGAGTTCATAGTGTGAAACCACATAAGGAGGTGTTGGCACAATGAGTGATCAGATTGTTCTAACAGGAATCCATGGTTTTGGTTATCACGGCTTATTTGAACAAGAGCGTAAAGATGGGCAAGACTTTTTTGTTGACCTAACTCTTGAAGTTGATTTGAGAGCGGCATCAACTTCAGATGCGATTTCAGATACCGTTAATTATGCCGAGATTACAGATTTAGTTGTTGAAGAAATTACAACCAATCCTGTTAACTTGATTGAAAAGCTAGCTAGACGAATTGCAGATCGAGTCTTGACTCAACATGTGAAAGTTAATTCTGTGACTGTTACTGTTCACAAGCCACAAGCACCAGTTGCCGCACAGTTAAAAGATATTGCAGTAGTAGTAACCAGAACAAGATGAAAGCCGTAATTGCACTTGGTGCCAATATTGGTGAACCAAAAGAAAATCTTGATTTAGCGGTTGCATTACTTCGCGAAGCAACCGATGTGCAATTGGTATCTAGCTATTACACAACCGCGCCAGTTGGCGGGCCAGATCAACCTGATTACATAAATGCTGTGTGCCTCATTGATAGCGAATTACCTGCAATGGATCTATTGTCATTGCTACATGGAATTGAAAAGAGCTTAGGTCGCGAAAGAATTGAGCACTGGGGACCCCGAACCATT
>CAIXVA010000068.1 GCA_903922745.1 uncultured Actinomycetes bacterium | reverse complement strand
TTCACCTGGATAGATTTCGAGGTTGAAATTCTTAACAGCTGTAAATGCTGGTTGGCGACCGCGCTTTGGATATTCGATTGTCACATTAGATAACTTCAATACAGGATCAGGCTTTGCATCTTCCTTGTAAGGAAGTGCGCGCTTTTTAGTTGATCCCAGCATTGGCACAGCACCTAGTAATTGCTGTGTGTATGGATGCAGTGGCTTATTAAAAATCTGATCTGCCGTGCCCTTTTCAACTGTTATCCCATCCTTCATAACAAGGATTTCATCAGCCATGTCTGCAACAACACCCATGTCGTGTGTAATCAACAAGATCGCTGAATTGAGTTTGTCTTTTAGGCCACGCATTAAATCAAGAATTTCAGCTTGAACAGTTACATCTAGCGCTGTTGTTGGTTCATCGGCAACTAGCAATGCAGGATCACAAGCAAGTGCTTGGGCGATCATTGCGCGCTGGCGCTGCCCACCAGATAGTTGGTGTGGGTACTTATTAATCGAGCCTTCTGGATCTGGAATATCCACCATGGTGATTAATTCCAAAGCACGTACGTGTGCTTCTTTTGGACCCATATCAAAGTGATTACGCAAAGTTTCAATGATCTGATACCCAATAGTGAACAATGGATTCAGTGCTGTCATTGGCTCCTGGAAAATGTATGCAACTTCTTTTCCACGGAACTGACGCAATACAGATGATTTGGCATTGAGCATTTCCTCGCCCTTGACCATGACGCTGCCTTGCATGCGAGCATTAGATGCCAGCAAGGACATAAGACCTAGTGCTGTAGTTGATTTACCAGAACCTGATTCACCAACGATCGCGGTGACCTTGCCAGCGGCAAGACCTAGGTTCATGTCAATAACTGCTGGATACCAAACTCCATCTACCCAGAAATCAACATTGAAATCAGAGATCTGAAGTACGTTTTTCTCAGTCATCGTTATTCACCGGCCTTAATCTGAAGCTTCGCCTGCAGGCGATCCTTCTTTGAAATTCGACGTCGCTGACGTGGATCAAATGCATCTCGTAGACCATCACCAATAAAGTTAACGCACAGTGCGATTGAAATGATGAAGAAGCCCGGCCACCAGAACAGCCATGGACGAGTTGTAAAGGCTGATTCATATTGGCTAATTAACAGACCCAACGAAACATCTGGAGGTACCACACCAAAACCAAGGTATGACAATGCGGTTTCGGTAAGAATTGCACCAGCCATAATCAATGTAATTGACACAATGATCTGACCAATTGCGTTAGGCAAAATGTGCTTGAAAGCGATTCGAAGATTAGACGCCCCAGCCACACGAGCTGCATCAACAAACTCCATTTCACGAAGTGAAAGGAATTGAGCACGGACTAAACGAGCTAAACCTGTCCAGCCAAGAATTCCTAAAAACAGAGCCAGGTACAACGGGCCGACTTTACCTGCAGCCTTACCAATAACTGCAGCAATAATGATTGTTGGAACTGTCTGCAAGAAGTCCACCAAGCGCATTAATACTGAGTCAATCTTTTTGCCATAGAAACCTGAGATAGAACCAACAACTACGCCGATAAACCCAGACACAATGCCGATGACAAACATAATCATCAATGATCGACGAGCACCATTCATTACTAGTGCAAAGTAATCACGACCAATGTCATCTTGTCCAAATGGGTGGGTACCAAAACCAAAGTGAGAGTTTGGGTTTATAGACAAAGTAGGACATCCCGTTGTTCCACCAGGACAATCTTCAAAGCGAAGCTCTGGAATATCTTCAACGCCCCACTTCCACCAACCAGGAATTCGGATTGGTCCCATCTTTGAATCCAACGCACTGAGTACGAAAACGATAATGCTGGTAAGAGTTATGAGTGCGATAACCGCGGCACGGTGACGGAAGAAGCGACGGCGAACAATTTGGCCTTGGCTTAAGCCTTCAACCTCTTTGTTGGCAATTGCATTTTCGCCACCAGTAAGTAATTCGCCTTCTGAAGTTTTGCGTCCAAATAGTTTCATTACTACTTACCCAATCTAATACGAGGATCAAGGGCAGAATAAACAAGGTCAGAAATCAAGTTACCCATCACAACCAAAATTGATAGAAGTAAATTAACTCCCATCAATAAATTAAGGTCATACCCATTGATTGCCTTAATACCGAGTGTTCCCATTCCTTGCCATCCAAAAACGCGCTCAGTAATAACTGCGCCACCAATAAGACCGACAATTTCACCCACAAACAAACTAGAAAGGGGCAACATCATGTTTCTAAATGCGTGGCGAGTTATTACGGTGCGCTCATTGAGACCCTTTGCGCGGGCCGTACGAATGT
>CAIXVA010000067.1 GCA_903922745.1 uncultured Actinomycetes bacterium | reverse complement strand
ATTGCAGAATTAAAGTTAAACGTTGCAATTGAATCATGGGCACCACTTGCTGAAAATATGCCAAGTGATACAGCTACTCGTCCATCTGACATCATCACAATCTTTGGCGGCAAGACCGTCGAAGTTCTTAACCCTGATGCTGAAGGCCGGCTAGTTTTGGCTGATGGATTAATGAAGGCACAAAGTTCAAAAAACAAGTTGGACGGCATCATTGACGTTGCAACTTTGACTGGCGCGCAGGTTGTTGCACTCGGTACTCGTACCAGTGCGGTTATGACTAATAACCAAGAGTTCAGCGATGATTTCTTAGCTGTTGCCGCACAATGCGGTGAGCAGTTCTGGCCAATGCCATTGCCTGAAGAACTCCGTGCATCATTGGATTCACCGGTTGCAGATCTTGCAAACATCGGAGATCGCATGGGTGGCATGTTAGTTGCAGGTCTATTCCTGAAAGATTTTGTAAACCCAGAGCTTCCATGGCTACACCTTGATATTGCAGGACCTGCCTATAACGAGGCAAAGCCCCATGGCTACACCCCAGTTGGTGGAACAGGGATAGCCCTCCGATCACTTGTGACATTGGCCGAACAAGCCTAAATCTGAGCATATGCATTGGGAGGTTTGACCCTCTTTGAGGCAAGATAGGCACCTAGCCCGTATGGGTTCTTGAGAGGAGCTGTTCATTGTCTCAATTTGATCTTGTCATCCTTGGTGGTGGCAGCGGGGGTTATGCCGCAGCGTTACGCGGCTCGCAATTGGGTCTTTCAGTAGCCCTGATCGAATCAGACAAAGTTGGCGGCACATGTTTGCACCGTGGGTGCATTCCAACCAAAGCGCTTCTTCACTCAGCTGAAATCGCAGATGGTGCACGCGATGGTGCGCACTTTGGAGTTAAGTCCACTTTTGACGGTATCGATATGGCCGGTGTTAATTCATACAAAGATGGCGTAATCAATAAGTTGTACAAAGGTTTGTCAGGCTTAGTCAAGTCCCGTGGTGTTACCTTTATTGAAGGTCATGGAAAATTGGTTGCCAAAGATACTGTCGAAGTTAATGGAACTCGCTACACAGGTAAGAATGTAATCCTTGCGACAGGATCGTACGCAAAAACTTTACCTGGGCTTGAAATTGATGGCGAAAAAATCATTACTTCGGATCACGGAACAAAGATGAGTTATGTTCCAAAGAGCGTCATTGTTTTAGGTGGCGGAGTTATCGGTTGTGAATTCGCATCGGTATGGAAATCATTTGGTTCTGAAGTAACAATCATCGAAGGTTTACCACACCTCATCGCTCTCGAAGATGAGTCATCAAGCAAGCAACTTGAGCGAGCATTCCGCAAACGTGGAATCAACTTTGAATTGGGTGTGCGCTTTCAATCTGCTGTTAAGACAAAAGATGGCGTAACTGTGACTTTGGAAGATGGCAAGACATTTACTGCTGAGATCTTGATGGTTTCAGTCGGTCGTGGCCCGGTTTCAGCGAATCTTGGTTATGAAGAGCAAGGTATTGCGATGGATCGCGGTTATGTCCTAGTTGATGACAAGTGCCGCACCAATGTTCCAGGCATCTGGGCCGTGGGCGACTTAATCCCTACTTTGCAGCTGGCACATGTTGGCTTTGCAGAAGGAATCTTGGTTGCCGAAGAGATTGCAGGTTTAAATCCTCGCGCGATTAATTACGACGGAATTCCACGTGTTACATACTCAGATCCCGAGGTTGCATCAGTTGGTTTAACAACAGCTGAAGCCAAAAAGCGAGGTCATGATGTTGTTGAACTTTCATACGACTTGGCCGGTAACGGTAAGGCGCAAATTCTAAACACAGCAGGATCAATCAAATTAGTTGCACAAAAAGATGGTCCAGTACTTGGCGTTCATATGGTCGGCGCACGAGTTGGCGAATTATTAGCTGAAGCAGAATTAATTTATAACTGGGAGGCACGCGCAAGTGATGTGGCTCCATTGATCCATGCACACCCAACACTGTCAGAGGCAATGGGCGAAGCTCATATGGCACTTGCAGGCAAACCGCTTCACGCACACGGATAACCAAGGAGAGACAACAATGACATTTTCAGTAACGATGCCAGCACTTGGCGAAAGCGTTAGCGAAGGCACAGTCACTCGTTGGTTAAAAGCCGAAGGTGATCACGTAAACGTCGACGAACCGCTCCTTGAAGTTTCAACTGACAAGGTGGATACAGAGATCCCCTCACCAGTTGCTGGAACTCTGCAAAAGATTGTTGTGCAAATTGATCAAACTGTTCCCGTTGGAGCAGAGTTAGCAATTATTGCTGATAGCGCTGCTGCACCTGCACCCGTTGCACCTGCACCTGCACCCGTTGCCGCTGCGCCTGTTGTTCCAACTCCTGCGCCCGCGCCAGTTGCTGCTGCACCTGTAACTCCACCACCTGCTCCTTCAGCTCCTGCTGCACCAGCCGGTGCCGGAACTGTTATCACTATGCCCGCTCTCGGTGAGAGCGTTTCAGAAGGAACTGTTACTCGTTGGTTAAAAAATGTTGGTGACTCTGTTGCCGTAGATGAAGCACTTCTGGAAGTTTCAACTGACAAAGTTGATACTGAAATTCCTTCACCAGTTGCAGGAACTCTCCTAGCAATTGATGTTGCAGTTGATACAACTGTTCCAGTTGGTGCTCGTCTTGGACTAATCGGATCTGCAAACGGCGCAGTTGCAGCACCTGCACCTGTGGTGTCCGCGCCAGTGATTTCCACTCCGGTGGCACAGGTTCCAGTTCAACCAGTTGCAACAGTCGCTGTGCCTGTACCTGCAGCACCAGTAACACCACCTCCATCACCAGCGGCACCAGTCGCGGTGTCTGCCCCAGTTTCACAACCAGCAGATGCATATGTGACTCCCCTGGTTCGTAAACTCGCATCAGAGCTTGGTGTGAACCTTGCACAAGTTACCGGAACAGGTATCGGCGGAAGAATTCGTCGCGAAGATGTTGAAGCATT
>CAIXVA010000066.1 GCA_903922745.1 uncultured Actinomycetes bacterium | reverse complement strand
TTCTCATCTGAAATCCTTATCCGTTTTTACCAACAGTAACGCCTTCTCTTTGTTCATCTCGCCAATTCCTACACTTGGACAGATCTTTGCGACAGGGCATGCTCCGCACGCTGGTTTGCGCGAATGACAGATTCGTCGTCCATGCCAAATCATTCGCTGCGACAAATTTGTCCATTCAGCCTGCGGGATTAATTGCTGTACAACCATTTCAACCTTGACGGGATCTGTTTCCTTGGTCCAACCAAATCGACGTGACAAACGCCCAAAGTGTGTATCAACCGTTATTCCTGGTGTATCAAATGCGTGCCCTAAAACAACATTCGCGGTCTTTCGGCCAACCCCTGGCAAGGTAATTAACTCTTCTAATGTTTGCGGAACTTCACCTTTAAAATCTTCTAGCAACTTGATGTTTAGCCCCTTTATGTTGCGGGCTTTAGCGCGGTAGAAACCTGTCGAGTGAATAAGATCTTCAATTTCGTGCAGATCTGCTTTTGCATACGCTTTAGGGTTCTTATACTTCTTAAACAACGCTGGCGTAACAGTGTTGACTCTCTTATCTGTGCACTGCGCGCTCAGGACGGTTGCTATTAATAATTCCAATGGGCTTGAGAAATCTAATTCGCAGCGAATTTGTGGGTATGTCTTACTCAGGATGCGGTAAACCGCCTTTGCCTCTTTGCGAGTTTCGCTATCGACCACCACGGGTAGTAAAGTACCCCTCGTGCCCATAGATCAAGAAGTAATCCGCAAAGCGCCCCTTTTTACTGCGCTAGACGATGTCGAAGCCGCTTCTTTGCTGGCAAATATGTCTTCAGTAAAGATTGCTAAGGGATCAGTTTTGTTTGCCGAAGGCGATGAAGGCGATCACCTATATGTAATAGCCGAAGGCAAACTAAAGCTTGGAACTTCAAGTGGTGATGGTCGCGAAAACCTTCTATCCATTCTTGGACCTGGCGAAATGTTTGGAGAATTAAGTCTTTTTGATCCAGGCCCACGTACTTCAACTGCAACTGCTGTTACTGATGCCAAGTTGTTAAGTCTGGGACAAGAAAAGTTGCTTCCATGGCTTGCAGAAAATCCAAAAGTTGCATTACAACTTCTTGCACGATTGGCTCAACGTTTACGCCGCACAAATGAAGCAGTTGGCGATTTAGTATTTTCTGATGTCCCGGGACGTGTTGCTAAAGCCCTTATTGACTTAGGCGAGCGTTTTGGAAAGAAAACAGATGAAGGTTTATTTGTTCACCACGATCTAACTCAAGAAGAGTTAGCGCAACTTGTTGGTGCATCCCGCGAAACCGTTAACAAAGCACTTGCAGATTTCGCAGGACGCAACTGGTTAAAGCTAGATGGTCGCGCAGTACTAATTACAGACGTCGAACGCCTCTCAAAAAGAGGAAAATAACCGCTAGTTGGTTAGTCAGTAATTTCGACTGTTAGTTCAATTTCCACTGGTGAGTTAAGTGGAAGCTCTGCAATTCCAACCGCGCTACGTGCATGCTTTGCACCATCGCCCCAGATTGCTATGAACAATTCAGATGCACCGTTGACTACGCCCGGATGTCCGATGAAGCCAGGAACGCCGTTTACATAACCAACAACGCGAACAATCTTTGTAATTTTGTTTACATCTGCAACTGTTTCGACAGCAGCCAACGCATTGAGTGCACAAATTTGTGCAAGCTCCTTTGCACGCTCAGGAGTTATTTCAGCGTCAACCTTTCCAACGCCAGCCATTTCTCCGCCAGCAAGTGGAAGTTGTCCTGCAGTGAAAACTAAATTACCTGTGCGAATCGCTGGAACATAAGCAGCTACTGGCTTTGCAGCAACTGGAAGTTCCAGACCAAGTTCAGCTAACTTCGCGCGAACATCAACCTTATTCATGCAATTTCTCTTTTCATGTACGCAACAAGCTGCTCGCCTGTGCCGGGTGCTGGAATAACTTGAACAAGTTCCCAACCATCTGAACCCCATGTATCAAGAATTTGCTTAGTTGCATGTGAAAGTAGTGGAACTGTTGCGTATTCATATTTAGTCATTTGTTGAGACTCTCTTTCACTAATGATGAAACAAGTGCCCCATCAGCCTTTCCTGCAATCTTTGCCTTGATGGCACCCATTACCTTGCCCATATCTGCAGGGCCTGAAGCACCAGTTGATGCAATTGCATCAGCAATGATCTGCTTAACCTCATCTGCAGTTAACTGTGCTGGCAAATACTTAGCGATAACTTCGCCTTCAGACTTTTCTAGTGCAGCCTTTTCTGGATGGCCAGCACCTTCAAATGCTTCTGCGGCTTCACGACGCTTTTTTGCTTCGCGAGACAGCACAACAATGACTTCATCATCGCTAAGAACGCGTGCTTCTTTGCCAGCAACCTCTTCATTTGTAATTGCAGTTAGAACCATGCGAATAGTGCTGGATGTGATTTCGTTGCGACCACGAATTGCTTCAGTTAAGTCGGCGCGTAGTGTTTCTTTGATCGTCATTTTGTTAACTCTACCGCCAATAGCTCTGCGATCTGCGCGGTATTAAGAGCTGCTCCCTTGCGCAGGTTGTCTCCACACAAGAACAAATCAAGAGATTTCTTGTCATCTGGTGATCTGCGTACGCGACCTACCCATGTTGCATCTGTTCCAACAGCATCATTTGGTGTTGGAAACTTCTTGTTTTCAGGATCATCAAGCAAGGTAACTCCTGCTGCCTTT
>CAIXVA010000065.1 GCA_903922745.1 uncultured Actinomycetes bacterium | reverse complement strand
TGACCTGAAGTTAATCCCAAAGATCTGGCTGCTGCTCGTTGGCTTGGATGAATAGATAAAATTCCGCTGCGAATAACTTCGGCAACGTAGGCAGAATAAGTAAGTACAACTGCAACGGTGCCTAAGAAAATCACATTGCTTGAAACACCTTTAAGACCCAGTGCCGGCACGCCAAAACCAACTAACAAGATAATCAGGATAAGTGGTGCACCTCGGAAAATATCTACATAGGCGGTTGCTAGAAATCTAAATGGCGTAAGTGCAGGTGACTTTGTTGTACGCATTAACGCCAGACCAAGTGCGATTACACCAATTGCTGCGCCACCGATAAAGGTGAGTTGCAGATTGATCCACAAACCTTTAATAACAGTTGGAAATACTTCTTTTCCGTATTGGATATCAAAGAATGTGGATTTAACTGTTTCCCAGCCAGGAGAGGTAACAAGAATCGTTAGTAATGTTCCGAGCACGAGAATAGAAGAAGCCGCAGCAATACCTGCTTGCTTGCGGCTTATCGCGCGCCTGGATTGGCGGCGTTGAATCTCACGTGAGCTTGGCGACCACGCAGAGTTTTGAGTCTCTGACATGGCCGCCAAACTACCGTGTTTACTAATTTGTTTCTATTACGGCTTCAATACAGGAGCGCCAGCATCAGTTGCTAGCCACTTATCTGTAATTGCTGCCAATGTGCCATTTGCAGTGATTGCATCAACCGCGCCAGATACACATGAAGTTAGCTTGCTGCCCTTTGATAGCAAGAGACCGAACTGATCTCCGGCACCAGTTGAAGGAAGCTGTCCAACGATTAGACCCTTTGGAACTTCAACACCTGAAAGGTAGAAAGCAGTTGGTAGATCAACAACTAGACCATCGATCTGCTTGTTCTTCAGTGCAGACACACCAGCAGCGTTGTCGTTAAACACCTGAGGTGTCGCACCGATCTGGTTTGAAATCGCATCAAGTGATGTTGTACCAACAGCTGCGCCAAGCTTTGCGCCCTTGAGGTCTGCAAGTGATGTCTTGCCTTCGATCTTGCTTCCCTTGTAAGAAACGATTGCTTGTGGTGCTGTGTAGTAAGGAGATGAGAAGTCAACTGCCTTTTGACGATCTGCAGTAATTGAGAACTGCTGCAAGTTGAAGTCAAAGTTCTTGTCTCCTGGTGTTACAGCTGAATCAAATGTGGTGCGAACCCATACGACATCTGCTGCATCAAATCCGAGTTGCTTAGCAACTGCGTATGCAACTGCGCCTTCAAAACCATTTCCGGTCTCTGGCTTGTCGTCAATAATCCATGGGTAGTAAGCAGGCTCGCCAGTTGCGATTGTTAGCTTGCCATCAGTAACTGTTGCAAGATCTGCCTTTGCACATGATGCTGATGCAGATGTTGCAGAGTCGCTCTTAGCGCAACCTGACAAAGTAAGTGCAGCTGCAATTACGACAACTGCGAAAATTCCGCTTTTCTTATTTATTAAGCTCACACGAATCTCCTAATGATTGGGGCGAAATGGATACAGGCAAAGGCTATTAGCCATCAGGTTGTCTGTCGACATGCGAATGAAATGCATAAGCAAAAACGCCCCTCGTTATGAAGGGCGCTAATGGTGGCGGGTGAAGGATTTGAACCTTCGAAGGCAGAGCCGGGGGATTTACAGTCCCCTCCCATTGGCCGCTCGGGCAACCCGCCAAGGTCGAACAAGTACTGCGGCAATTATGGATAGTGCGAAGGGAAAGGATAC
>CAIXVA010000064.1 GCA_903922745.1 uncultured Actinomycetes bacterium | reverse complement strand
ATGCCAAAGAGTTTTCATCGAGACCGTTTCTTCTGGGTCGTAGCGGTCCAGACCGCCATTGTTAACTTTTATCTTGGTGGCTTTGGCCCAGCACAATCATTGCTCCGCGCAGATCAAGGCACATCACTGACTATTGCCGGCCTACACGGCACTGCGATGGGAGTTGCATCAATCTTTGCTGGTTGGGCAAACCCTCGCATCGCACATCGCTTCGGTCGCTCAAAGGCAAGTTGGATTGGTTTATCAATCTTTATTACTGGATTAACCCTGTTTGTTATCTCTCCCCCTGTGTACATCACATTGCCAGCTACTTTGATTACTGGTTTTGGTACATCTGTTGTCATCAACACAATGCTGACCAAGATGTCATCACATTATGGAAAAGCTGCTGAAGTTGCGATCCCACAGGCAAATGGAATTGCATCTGTTGGTTTTGTATCAGGAACTGCCTTAATTGGAACTATTGCGATTGTATTTCCTCAGTTATGGCGTTTAGGTCTGCTTCTTGCAATACCTGTTGCCTTAATCCTGTTTTTTGTTGGCCGTGAAAAAGATGAAGATGAGCATGTTCCAGATGAAGAAGGACCACAAGGTGGAAAACTTTCACGTAGCTTCTGGATTTCATGGGTTGGCTTTGTGGCATGCATTTCCAGTGAATTCGCAACATCATTCTGGGCATCGGCGTTACTTAAAGATCGCGTTGGTTCGACTGCAGCCATTTCTACTGTTGCAATCGTTGCACTTGGTACCGGTATGGGAGTTGGTCGTTGGTACGGCGGATTAGTTCTTGGACATCTAAAGCTAGATACTCAACTTCTTTCAATCATCGCATTGCAATTTATTGGATTTGTTAGTTTCTGGTTATCACACAACATGATTCTTTCGCTCTTCTGCCTCTTTACTGTTGGGATGGGTGTATCGATGCAGTTTGCTCTTTCCTCAATCCGTTTGATCGGTTTAAGCGATGGGCGTCCTGATTTAGCGATCGGACGAGCTTCATTAGCTGCCGGTGTTGCTATCGCTGGAGCCCCATTCTTGTTAGGCCTATTGGGCGATAACTTTGGTATTTCACGCGCTTACATCATGGTTTTTGTATTAATTGCAATTGCATTCGGTATTGTTAAAGCAATTCCATCAAAGGTTGTAGAGGCTGCTTAATGAGTTACAAGGTCAGGCGATTAATTACGCTGCTTGCACTCGTTGGGATTTTGGTTGTTATTGCAATTAACGGTCTTTAAGAACAGCAGCAACTGATATATCTGTAGGTAGTGCAACTCGGTTCTTATATTTGAACCAAATATAGAGCGATGCGAACAATGAAATACCACCACAGACTGCAATTGTTGGACGAATACCAATCAAATCAGTTGTAGCACCGATTAGTGGTGAGCCAAATGGAGTACCGCCCATAAAAATTAAAAGATATAGCCCCATAACACGTCCACGAATTGCTGGATCGGTGCTGGTCTGCACAATGGAATTAGCCGATACCAAAGTCGTCAAAGCTGTTACACCGCAGATCGGAAGCCAAATCACATAAGTAATGTAGTTAGGCAATATCGAAAGCACCATGATTGATGCTGAGAATGCAATTCCACCAAGAATTACAAACTTAGTATTTCTAAATCGTTCTAGTCGGGCTGAGCCAATCGCGCCAGATAGTGATCCAATTGCAATAAATGTTCCCATTAATCCAAAGTTAGCTGGGCCCAAGCCAAACTCTTGTGTAGCCATTAGGGCATTAAAGATCTGAAAGTTCAGGCCAAATGTTGCTAGGAAAAAGACCATCAACATGACAACGTATATATCTGGGCGAGCTTTTGCATAGGCAATGCCTTCACGGATATTGCCATCTGATTTTGGTCGATCTAAATGAAAAAACGCTTTTTCATTGAGGTTAAGCAGGGCTGCGATAACAAAGAAATACGACAGCCCATTAACAATAAATGACGGCCCGGTACCAAAGGCTGCAATCAAGCCTCCAGATAGTGCAGGACCCACTAATCGTCCGGCATTGAAGTTGGCAGAATTAAGTGAAACTGCGTTCGGTAAATCGACTTGACCAACAACTTCAGTCGTAAATGACTGACGTACCGGAGCATCAATTGCCGTTGAAATACCTAGAACTGTAGCTAGTGCAAACACATGCCACAACTGAATGTGTTCGGTGATTACTAATGCACCTAAACCAAGTGATGCAGCGCCGCCAGCAATATTGGTGAAAATCAAAACTTTGCGTTTATTAAATCTGTCAGCTAATTTTCCACCGTGAAGTGAGAAAAGAAGCACTGGAGCAAACTGAACAGCTGTGACTAAACCTAGATATGTTCCGTTGTTGTTTGTAAGTTCTAGTACAAGCCAGTCTTGGGCGATTCGCTGGGCCCAACTGCCAATATTTGAAACAGTATTGGCAGGAAAAAGAATTCGGTAATTACGGTGGCGAAATGAACGCCAATTACCATCCTCTTTTACCGAAAATCCCATTACTCTACTTCCATGACTACTCGACTACGCAATGCAGTAACTCTAGTCGCTATTGGAAGTGCGTGCTGGGCTGTTGCAGGCGTAATTGCGCTTGCAGCTAATGCGGATGCCAAAGTTATCTGGACATGCATAAGCGGGGTAATACTTGGTGTGCTTGGTATTCGTTACACAATTCGCCGCGAGCGACGAAGCGGGATATAAATAAGGTCTTAAGCACCTAATGCTGTAGCGATACCGCGCAGCACGCGACCAAGACGATCAGCCTCTTGTGCATTGGGGTGACGTCCATGGCGCAAACCATTTCCGACTTTATCCAGCATCTTGATTGTGTCTTCAATCATCGCTGCAAGATCATCACTATTAACACGTGAGTTTTCAACTAATGATGGTGGTGCATCAATGATGTGCACTGATAATGCTTGTGGGCCTTTACGGCTGTCAGCAATTGAAAACTCAAGCTTTGTTCCAGGCTTAACTGTTGCAACACCTTCTGGAAGTGAAGTAGCGGCTAGATAAACATCTT
>CAIXVA010000063.1 GCA_903922745.1 uncultured Actinomycetes bacterium | reverse complement strand
TTTTTTTGCAGCGCTACGAATCTCAGCAACTGAAACCTTTGCCTTACCTTTTGTCAGAGTAAAGGGCACGCCATCACCTAAAGTGTTTCGCTCCTTTACTCGAAGCTTTAAACCAACTGAACCAGAAAATTCAACTGTATCTGTGGTTCTTGCCCAACGCTCTAGTGCGATATTTTCTAATTCACGCTCAGCAATCTCAGATTCGTATTCATCGGCATTAGTAGATGGAATAACAATGCGTACAGGAAGACCTTCAATTTTAACTCTAATCGCATGACGCACTTCGCGCAAGGAAATCTGCCACTGAGAAATAATCAATGTGCTTATTCCTGAAGGCAGTAAGGCCGCAATTGAATTACTAAGTGGTTGCATGTATCCAAATGTTTCAGTGCTAAGTACCAAATCACCATTGAGCCAAACCTGAACAGGACCCTGGCTTTGCACAACAATGTTGCGCCACTCTGGTTGATCAACTTCAATTTGTGTAGCCATTAGTGAATGGCGGTATTCAGGCGTGTACGAAAAGTGACTCCAATCTGCATATCCGTCATAGCCGGTGTGAATGCGAGTCCAAACATCTGAATCAACTTTCGCCGTACCCGGTGCCTTCCATTCGACGGCTCCACCTTCAACCACAATGGGCATTGTTTGCCGGACGGTAAATGGCCGATTCTTAAATATCTTGCCTTTAAGTGGCGCGATATCTGGGCCATTAGTTAGTACCCAACGCCCATCTTTACCGAATGGGTCTCCTGAATCCTTCAGTAACTTTCCTAAGTCGTCCGCAGGGCAAATCCACGCCTTTGTTATTAGCCAGTCACGAATAAAACCATTGTCATCAAGCAAATGAATGGTGCGATCGAAGTTATCAGTGAACCGTGGAATTTGCTTGACCTCTTCCTATGTCGAATGTGCTCAGAATACTAATGAATTACTTAATTCCAGTTTGTGCAATTCCTTGGATAATTTGACGCTGCATGAATACAAACATAAATAGCACTGGAATGATTGACATGACAGACATCGCAAGAACGATGTTATATGGCACAACTAGCTGTCCATTTAATAGAGCTAGTGCTACAGGCAGGGTGTATAGCTCGTCTTTTTGCGCAATCAATAATGGCCAAATAAAGTCGTTCCAGCGCCACAAGATCGAGAAGATTCCAACAACGGCTAAAGCAGGACGGCAGAGAGGCAAAACAATTCTGGCAAAAATTCTGAACTCTCCTGCGCCATCGATACGGGCTGCTTCAATAAGCTCATCAGGAATAGTCAACATATATTGCCGCAAGATAAATACGCCCGTTGGGGTTGCCGCCGCCGGAATAATCATTCCCCAGTAAGTATTTACTAAACCTAAATTAGCAACAACCAGATAGATGGGAATCAAGATTACCTGCAGAGGAATCATGATCATTGCAAGGGTTAATACAAAGAGTCCATCGCGCCCACGAAAGTTATATTTAGCAAAGGCGTAGGCAGCCATAGAGTTGATCGTCAAAGTTAAGACTGTAGCGATAGAGGTTACAATCACGCTGTTTGTGAAGTAGCGCTTGTAGTTATACATCTTGAACGCTTCTGTGTAATTTTCGAAAGCCCAATGTGTTGGCAATATTTTTGGCGGTCTTGAGCTTAGGTCTGTCACATCTTTAAATGAAGAAAGCACAAACCAAAGCACAGGTGCCAAAATGATCAGCGATACAACAATCAAAAAAGTTGTTCTGAAAATATCCCCTGCTGAAGGGGGCTTCTTGCCACTAATTGTGCTCCATGTATTAGCCGCAGCCCGCTCTTGAAGTTTGCTCATATCGCATCACGCTTCTTTCCAACTAAGAAATTCAGCGCCGTGAAGGCAAAAATAATCATAAAGAGGATTACACCTGCAGCACTTCCGAGTCCATATTGAATTGGAGATTGAAAGGCACGGTCGTAAATATATTGAACAATGAGTGTCGTGGCACCCAGTGGTCCACCACCAGTCAAGGTGTAAATGAAATCAAATGACTGGAAACCATGAATTGTCGAGAGAATAATGATTACTAAAGTCGTTGGTTTTAATAAAGGAAGAATGATTGTTCTAATAATTTGTGTACGTGTTGCACCATCCATCGAGGCGGCCTCTAGCAAGCTTCGATCAATGCCTTGCAGTCCTGCGAGCAAAATAATTGAGTAGAACCCAATATGAACCCACACACCGACAAAGATGACAGCGATCATTCCCAGCTTCGGTTCGACCAACCAGCCTGGACTTCCGCCTCCTAAAGCTTCTAGAAGTGAATTGAGAGGACCAACTTTTCGGTCGAGAACATCATTCCAAATAAGTCCTACAACAACTGGTGAGAGCATCACAGGTAAGAAAATTATCGCCCGGAAAAAGCCCTTAGCGAATTTTTGCTCGTTCACAATTAAGGCGAGAGCTATTGCAAGCGTGGTGGAAAGCAGTACATAGAAAATAACGTAGGTAGCGGTGTTCTTAGCAACTGATGCGACGGTGGGGTCACCAAAGATTGTTCGGTAATTTCCTGCACCTACTGGAGTAAAAGTACGACCATCAATGCTGTCAAAAAATGAAATCTGAAATCCACGGATAGCTGGCCAAATAATAAAGGTAATAAAGATGAACATATTTGGAGCCACAAACAGGTACGGCATTAACCGCCGGCGCCAACTTTTCATTGGACGCCGGCGGTTAACCGTATTACTTGAACTAGTCACTAGAAGTAGTTATACCTAATTACTTCCGTAGAGTTGCTAGTTGAGCATCAATAAACTCTGTTTGAGTTTGAATTGCCTGCTTAGCTGTGATCTTGCCTGCCATAATTTCTGTCATCAAGTCACGTAGCTTGTTGTAGATATTTCCAGTAAGTGTAGGAACTGATTGAATTCCGTACGCTGCAGCTGGAGTCTTTGCTGTATCAGCCAAGTAGATACTCATATCTAATTGACGAGATGGGTAATCAACACCCTTTGCAACAACATCATTACGAGTTGGCAACCAGAATGCATTCTTGTCCATCTGAGTCATCTGAGCAGAATCAGCCAAGTAGTGCAAGAAGTACGCTGCTAGGTCAGGAGTCTTGCTTGCCTTGAATGCAACCAAGAACTTTCCGCCTGGCCATCCGCCACCATTAAGCTCCTTTGGATTTGGAACTACCTGGAAGTTGAACTTAGCATCGCGTACAAGTGTTGCAAGGTTGAAGTTACCTGAGAAGAAAACAGGAACTTGCTGACCAATGAAAATAGCAACTGGTGATGCGTACTTTGTTCCAGTACCGATCCATAGATCGCGTGGAGCAAGATCTGCCTTGTACAGATCAGTAATCATCTTTAATGACTTTTCTGCACGGAACTTAGAAGTTGGTAGAACGTTTCTTTGGTTCTTATCAACCATGAATGCACCAAACTGGCTCATCACTGTTGAGAAACGGTGACCTGACTTGTCCATAGCAAATGCATATTCAGTTCCATTTGCAATTCTTACCTTCTTGGCTGCGGCAATTAGCTCTGCCCAGTTCCATGAAGTAGGAACAGCAACGCCAGCCTTCTTGAACTGGTCTACGTTAATAATTGGACCATTCATTGAAAGATCGTAAGGAACACCAATCAACTTCTTTGTAACTGAATCAGTAACCTGAAGTGTTGATCCCTTTAAGAACTCAGCCGCATACTTGCGAGTGAAGTACTGCTCTAGATCAAGCGAATCCTTGATGTATAGACCTGGGTTGTTCAAACGAGCAACATCTGGAGCATTTCCTGCTGCCAAACGTGCCTGTAGTTGTGTGTCCAAGCTTGTGTAAGGAATTACATCAAGCTTTACCTTTGCGCCAGTTAGCTTTTCGAAATCAGCAATCTGTGCCTTAGTTGTATCAAGTTCAGCCTGGCTATCGTTATAGAAGTAGTAAGTGATTTCCTTACCCTTCCACGCTGTTAGCTGAGCGGCGGTTGGCATTAATCCAGCTGTATCTGCATGTGCTGCTGGCAGGCCTGTTGCAACAAGACCTGCTGTAAGCACAAGAGAAAGTCCGATTGCCAACTTAGAACGAAGTGTTTGAATCTTCATTGATTGTTAGTACCTCTCTTAGTTTGGAGCGACCAGTAGATGCCTCGGCCGCCAGTGGCACTATTTAATTATGCGTGGGCAGTATTAGCAAGCACGAACCGGTCACATTCTCGTTATAAGTATCCATTCATAACATTTCTTTATACAAGGTCGGTGCTTTAGACTTTAATCATGGAATTACGAGCCCCGATCACCCCCGAAGATGTCCA
>CAIXVA010000062.1 GCA_903922745.1 uncultured Actinomycetes bacterium | reverse complement strand
TGATGGACAAAATTATTGAGCCAGGAGATATTGCGCGCGCATATGATTTTGGTCCAACTGCAAACCGTAAAGACTCTGTCTTAACCGCACCTGTTTCTCTTTTCCGTAAAGAAGATGCGTTGTCACGCGATGATGCGCGCCGCGCACTTGGTTTAGATCTCAATCGTCCAACCGCGCTTGTTCAACTGGGTACCGGTGACAGCGATGTTAATGAAAAAGTGACAGCCGCATTATCTGGCTTGCTTGGTTGGAAAGATTTGCAAGTGATCTTGACTAAAGCTCCGGTTGATAAAGATGGTAAATCACTGGCACCAGATGGATTAGATATAAAAGTTGTTCGTTACTTCCCACTTGCCAAAGTGCTGCATGCATTTGACGCAGGTATCTGTGCAACTGGTTATAACGGAGTTCATGAACTATTGCCAGCACAAGTTCCAACTGTTTTCGTTTCAAATATTCGCGGAACAGATGATCAAGAAGCACGCGCTAAGTGGTGCAATGACTTTGGCTTTGCCCTGCGCGCCGACCAAGCAGATTTAGCAGACATCACCGAAAAAGTGAGGATGTTGCAGGACCCTGTCGTACGCAAACGTTTATCTGACAAGTGCGCAGAGTTGCCCGATACAACTGGTGGACAAGAGATCGCCGCAATGTTGTATCAACTAGCTGTGGCGCAAAAACCAGTTCCCGTGCAAGCCCTAACATTTAAAAGATTAATTGCACAGGATCACATCAATCGTGGCTTGCGCCACGTTGCAAATCTTGGACTGCGCCGAGTAGCTCTTGTCTATCGATTCATTCGCCCCCATTCAATAACCGAAGAAAAAGACCAGGCGCTTCCAATTTTTGGTAGCCACAAAACGGCAGCAGAGCTACATCCATTAATTAAGTCAGCAACTAGATACGAACACATGATCGAAAATGCATCCTCGAATTATCACAAGCGCCGCGAAGAGATCGCCCTTGTAGCTTATGGAAAAGAAGCGAAGGTAAGAAAGCCACGATGAAGTTTCGTTCATGGATTAAGAAAACAACCGCTGGCCGCGTGGTCTGGAGAGTCATCATTGGGCTCATTGGTGGCGGAATAACAGTTGCCGGCGCGGTTGCGTTGATTGGTCCAGGACCAGGAATTCTTATTCTTCTTGCTGGTTTAGGTATTTTGGCAACAGAGTTTGCATGGGCTGGTGAAGT
Organism: uncultured Actinomycetes bacterium; assembly: GCA_903922745.1. Lineage (GTDB taxonomy): Bacteria > Actinomycetota > Actinomycetes > Nanopelagicales > Nanopelagicaceae > Planktophila. Next base: position 7,705 of record CAIXVA010000062.1, on the reverse strand, counting down.
GATGATGCACACCAAGCGCATTGCGGCAAAAGCTGCCGAAAAGACTGGCATGAAGCCATGGGTTAAATACTTTTTAATTTCTGGTGGCGCCGTTGTGTCCATAATTGCAATTTTTATTTACTACAGACGCTAGTTAATTACTCTTTAACAATCTTTTCTTCAAGATTTCGCTTAACAATAATTACTAGTATTACAACAATTGCTAAGAATCCAATAGCCCAATACTTCAGGTACTTTTCTAGCGCAGTGAGCGAGTTAGCAAATTGGTAGCCAAGACTCACAATTATCGTTGAAAAAACAATTCCTCCCGCAGCATTCCATTTCAGAAACGTTCTGTACGGAACATTGTGCATTCCTGCCATCGCTGGAATAAGCGCGCGAAGTAAAGCTTGTGCGCGACCAAAGAAGATCGCACCACCGTGATACTTTGAAAAAATATGTTCTGCGATTCGCCAGCGCTTTTCACCAACAAGGCGACCTAAGCGATTTACTTTGATCCGCGCACCGAAATGCTTTCCAACCTCGTATCCAACTGAATCACCAGCAATCGCACCAATGATTGCGCAGACTAAAAATAACCAAAAAGACCAGACATGTGAGTGAGCCAGAACACCACCAATTAATAAAGATGTTTCCCCAGGCAATACAAACCCAACGAAAGCCGCAGCTTCTAGAAATGCAAAGAGAATAAGAAGAATAAAGAGCGGTAGTTGCAAATTGTTTGTGACTAACCAATCTGCAGTTGTATGGATCCATCCCGACATGCACTGATCGTATCTGTCTAATAGACTGAGCGGATGACTAGAGCAGATACTTCAGTAGAAATTCATGATCTTCTTGCAGAGCGCCGCAGCCCACGTTCACTTGATGGGAATGCGCAGATCAGTAACCAGGATCTATTAGCCCTCCTTGAAGCAGCTCGTTGGGCACCATCTGCAAACAATCTTCAGCCATGGCGATTAATCGCAGGTATGCGAGATGATTCAAACTTCACATCATTACTTGAATGCCTAGTGCCCTTCAATCAAAGCTGGTCAAAGCGCGCAGCAGCCTTCATCGCTATTGCTGGAACTCCAGCTCAAGCTGATGGATCTGCGATTCCAACTTTTATGTATGACTGTGGCTTAGCCGCTGCACAATTAACAATCGAAGCTCATCATCGCGGATACGTTGTTCATCAGATGGCTGGCTTTGATCATGAAAAAGCTGCAGTGTTATTTGATGGCGCTGTACCAATTGTGATCATGGCAATTGGAAAGCAAGCACCAGCAGATCAATTAGAAGGCCCTGCATATGATCGTGAAGTCGCACCTCGATCACGCAAAGATCTTTCAGAGATCGTTATTGCGGGCCTGCCAAACTAAAAACTAGAACGGATCTCCCATAGATCTGGAAAAGTTGGGTTAAACAAGGTGCTGCTTAAGTAAGCAACTCCGCTTGAACCACCGGTACCAATTTTGTGGCCGATTGTTCTTTCAACCATTTTCACGTGGCGGTATCGCCATTCCTGCATACCTTCATCAATGTCCACTAAACGCTCGCACACCATTGCTGATTCTGGGTCGTTACGGTGCACATTTAGCAATACTTCTTGCACGGCAGTATTGGCAACATAGCCCGTTGATTTATCGCGATTCAAAATATCTTGTGGAATTGCGTGACCACGCTTTGAAATATAAACAAGAGCTGAATCCCACACGCTATTGCGAACTGTGATTTCTTTGATTTGTTCTTGAATATCTAATGGCAAGTGTCCGGCCATTTTGCTATCTCGGCGACCAAGTAGAGCTTCAACCATTCTGAACTGAGCTGATTGGAAACCACTAGATGATGAAAGATAAGAGCGGAAGGCATTGAACTGCAGTGGTGTCATTGTTTCTAAGATGTCGATCTGCGTGACACACACTTTAAGAATAGTTCGGATACGTCCCAAGATAGCTAGCGAGTAATGTGAATCGCCAGATTCCATTGCAACTTGTGCTTGTTTAAATTCATGAATTAATTGCTTGAACCACAGTTCATATGTTTGATGGATGATGATGAAAAGCATCTCATCATGTTCTGGACCAGTAGATAGTGGGCGTTGCAGTTTAAGAAGTTCATCTACAGCTAAATATGATGTGTAAGTAAGTGCTGAATCAAAGTTTTCGCTCATGTGACGCGAGACCCGCCTTCTTTAACCTCTTTATAGCGGCCAGATGCCACTAGATCTCGCATACGTTCAAACCCATCCCAGATTTCAACATATGAAGTCGGTAGGGGAGATATTGCTAAACGAATTGAATTAGGTGTTCTGTAATCAGGAATCACATTTGAAATCGTGCGCAATGCCACGCATATTTGCGCTGCATCTGGGTGAACCAATGAAATATGCCCACCACGCTCTTTAGCATCACGGGAAGTGTTTAATTCGATCCCAAGTGGTGCTAACCATGCGTCATATAGCTCGATCATCATCTGGGTTCCAACTGCTGCCTTGTGCGCAATTGCATCGATGCCAGCTTCTTTGATCATTGAAAACGCGGTTTGCACACAACGAATGCCCATTAGCGATGGACTAGCAATTTGGAATCCCCGAATTGTTTGTGAGCGTTCAAAAACTGGTCCCATTTCAAACTGTGCATCTTGTGCGAACCAACCCTGAATCGGAACTTGTAATTCACTTTGAACCCGCTTTGAAACATAAAGCCAAGCAGGTGAACCAGGACCAGAGTTTCCATATTTGTATGTACAACCAACGCAAAGGTCTACGCCATTTGCATCTAGGTTTAATTCGATCGCACCAACTGCGTGGCTGGCATCCCACACAACCAAAGCGCCAATTGCACGCACCTGATCGGTAATTGATTTTAAATCTGTACGGGCACCTGATCGGTATTGAATAACTTCAAGAGTAACTAGTGCAACATCATCATTTAGATATGGTGCAAGAACATCAGTTGTAATTCGCTCGTGTTTAGCAATAGCAGTATCTTCATTATTAATAATGACAAGATTTAATCCAAACTGCTTGGCAATTCCATCAAGAATGTAACGATCAGTTGGAAAGTTTGCAGCATCGGTAATAATTGTTTTACGGCCCGGACGTGCGTGGATCGCAGCTAGACACAATTGGTAGAAATTAACCGATGTTGTATCGCAGACCAACACCTGTCCTGCTGCTGCGCCTAATGCTGCTGCGCCTAATAAATCACCAGTTGGCTGTGCTTCATCAACCCAATGGCTCCATCCTGTAACAACTTCAGGACCCCATTCCTTGGTCATCAAATCATTAATTGCCGTAATCGTTGCTTTTGGTAATCGTCCTAATGAATTACCATCGAGGTAACACATTTCTGGGTCTGAAATCACAAATTGAGATTTGAAATGGGCTAAAGGATCGTTTTTATCTAGCTCTAGCGCGTATTCGCGGTCAGTTACCTTCATGAGGGAAAGGTACGCTCTCCTACCGTGGCGCGCAATGTTGTAAACATCGAAGATGTCTCTAAAGCCTTTGATATCAAAGAGCTCTTAGTAGGCGTCTCTCTCGGTGTTTCCGAAGGCGATCGCATCGGAATTGTTGGCAGAAATGGTTCTGGCAAAAGCACATTAATGAAGGTTATGGCCGGAATTGAACCACCTGATTCTGGACGTGTGACAAAAGCAAACAGTTCAAAAATTGGTTTATTATCACAAGTTGATTTAGCTAATCCTGAAAGCACTGTTGGTGAAGTTGTTTTAGGTGATACCGAAAAACACGAATGGGCAAGTGATCCAAATATCCGAGAAGTTTTCACAGGACTATTTGGAAGCTTTGATGACCATATATTTGATCGCAAGTTTGGGCAGCTATCTGGCGGGGAACGCCGCCGCGTTGGATTAGCAAAACTATTAATCAACGAACTCGATTTAATTTTGCTGGATGAGCCAACAAACCATTTAGATGTTGAAGGCGTTGCCTGGCTAGCTAACTACATTAACAATCGTAAAGGTTTAGCAGTCGTTGTCGTTACGCACGATCGTTGGTTCCTAGATGCGGTAACAGAGCGCACATGGGAAGTTGTAGAAGGCAAAGTTGAAGAGTATGACGGTGGATATAGCGCATTTGTATTATCGAAAGCGGAGCGATCCCGCCAAGCATCTGTTATGGATCAGCGCCGTAATATGTTGATTAAGAAAGAGCTTGCCTGGCTTCGCCGCGGAGCACCGGCTAGAACATCAAAACCGAAGTTTCGTATTGATGCTGCAAATGTTTTGATCGCAGATGAACCGGCTCCACGTGATCAAGGCGAGTTATTAAAGTTTGCACTCAATCGTTTAGGTAAGACTGTGTATGAAGCACACCATGTACAGGTAAAACTTGGCGATAACGAGCTGATTGATGATCTGTATTGGAACATTGGCCCAGGTGATCGAATTGGAATCGTTGGCGTAAACGGTGCAGGCAAAACAACATTGATGCGCACGCTTACTGGAGAGATTCAACCAACAGCAGGAAAGCTAGTAACTGGCGTGACAGTAAAGGCAGCGTTTTTAACTCAACATTTAGATGAGTTAGATCCAACTTGGCGTGTATTAGAAGCAGTTGAAAAGATTGCTAACCGCGTCGAACTAGGTGGAGGACGAGAGCTTTCTGCTTCACAACTATGTGAGCGATTGGGTTTTGATCGAGAATCTCAGTGGACCCCAGTTGGGGATTTATCAGGCGGAGAAAAGCGACGTTTACAGCTCACTCGTCTATTGATGGATAGCCCCAATGTCTTACTACTTGATGAGCCTACAAATGATTTTGACATCGAAACGTTGACCGAGCTTGAAGATTTGTTAGATAGCTACGGCGGTACATTAATTGTTATTTCTCACGATCGTTACTTTCTAGAACGTGTATGCGATCGATTTGTTGGATTACTGGGAGACAAGAAAGTACGTGATCTACCTCGTGGGGTTGACGAGTATCTTGAACAACGTGCTGACGCGCTGAACTCAGTTGAAACCGTAGTTAAAGAAAAGAAAACATCTAGCGCTGTAGAACAACGACAGTTAAAGAAGGATTTAACACGTCTTGAACGTCAGATGGAAAAATGTGATGCGTCTGTAGCAACCTTAATTGCCGAACAAGAAACTGCATCCTTTGATGCTGATCGCCTGGTTGTTATCGCCTCGGAGCTTGAGCGGTTGACTACTGAAAAAGGCGTATTAGAAGAGGAATGGTTGCGCGTTACCTTATTGCTGGAATAGTTCATCTAAAGTTTGATTTCTTGTCGCCTTCTATCCCACATCTGTTTCCCAGCAATCCTTGAGACTTAGCCCAAACCTCCACACAGGAAATGGGAACCATGAAACTCAAGAAGAGCATTATTGCGATTGTCGCAATCGCACTTGTCGGAACTTTGAGCGCTGCTACTTGGCCAACAAAGAAGCCTATTTACATGATTTCAACAAATAGCGCTGTATCACTCACACCTATTGCCACAACTGGCGACACAATTGGTGGAACAATTATTCGCGGTATTCCAGATGGAATGGGCGCATTTGATAATGGTCGCGGTGGAATTACTTTGCTTGCAAACCACGAAGTTGCGATTACAGACAAGGTTGCTCTTCGCAGCAAGTCAGATACAAGCCAGTGGGGTGTTTCAATCACTTCGATGAATTACAGCCCAACAACTCGCGCTATCACATCTGCAACCCCACTTATTCATGAAATCCAATACTGGAATTACAAGACAGGTAAGTATCAGGACACTCCAATTGGTGGAGAAGCAACTGGCGCAGCAGCAGGATCATTTGGCTGGGGAATCAGCCGTTTCTGTTCAGCAACATTTACTCCGGCCGGAACTTTTATCTATAACGGAATTGGCTACGAAGGCTCACTATTCACAACTGGTGAAGAGGTCGGCGATAGCTCACGTGGATTCGCATTTGATATGGATGGCCACGGATACCAACTTCCACGTATGGGAATGATGTCTTTTGAAAACATTATCCCGACGTTAAAGCCAGGTATTAACACGGTTGCGATGGCTAATGAAGATGGATCTGCAACAGATAGCCAACTACACATGTACATCGGTAAGAAGCAGTCAACAGGTTCTGCTATTGACAAGGCTGGTCTTACAAATGGCGATCTGTACGTATTAAATGTGCCAACTGTTACAGATGACAATGTTTTCCGTACAACAATTGCTAAGTCAACGCCAGTTGATGCAACATTCAAGAAAATTGAATGGAACACAGATGTAGCTGGCTTTGCAAAGGGTGCGCGCGACAACGGATTTAGATTCTCACGTATCGAAGATGGACAATGGGATCCAAAGAACCCAGATGTTTACTACTTCGTAACAACAGAATCAAACAAGGATCCAGTTGCAACCAAGGACAATCCATCAGAGCCCGGCATTGCACGTGATGGCGGTGGGCTATGGCGCCTTACATTCAAGGATGCGCAGAACCCACTTCTAGGTGCAAAGCTTGAGCTATTGCTTAATGGTGGAGAAGCTCCATTCCTAAGCAAGCCTGACAACATGACAATCACTGATAACGGTGTCATTTTGCTTCAGGAAGATCCAGGTAACAACGCACACGTCGCACGTGTAGTTGCATACCGTATTAAGGACGGAAAGCTCGCGACTATTGCGACTTTCGATCCAAAGTACTTCACAGCATCAGGATCTAATTACATGACTATTGATGAAGAATCAAGCGGAATTATCGATGCAACAAAGTTGATTGCAAAAGGTAATGACAATAATTCATACTTCTTCTTAAATGCGCAGATTCACACATACAGCGGAGTGACCGTTGTTGACTCTGGCGTTAAGGGTGCAACAACACCTTCACGTCCAGACCTAGTACGTACAAATTCTGGCAAGAAGACACTCGTTGATAATGCAGCGGTTGAAGGTGGCCAGTTCTATGTACTAACAGTTACTGATTGGAACGCAGTCTTTAACGGATAACTAATCAAAACGGTTAAGGCCGGGTGGGCTACGAGGGTCCCGCCCGGCCTTTGCTTTTCTTGGTAACCTCGCACAATGCGTTTAGATTTTTTAGCAGCCCTATCTGGGGCGATGATTGCGTTGCAAGCGCGGGCCAATGGTGAGCTTTCACATCGTTTAGATAATGGGTTACAGGCAGCGCTAGTTTCCTTTAGCTCAGGATTATTGATAATCCTTTTAATTACTCCCTTCTCTCCCCACATTAAAGAGGGAATTAGAAACCTACGGGGAGCAATTTCTCGCAAAGAGATAGCACGGTGGAAGTTATTTGCTGGTGCTCTCGGTGGAAGTTTTGTAGCTATCCAAACACAGATTGTTCCTCTGATCGGCGTTGCAATCTATTCAGTGGCGTCCATAGCGGGCCAAACGGCTATGTCATTAGTTGTTGATCGCATTGGATTAACTGGCGGCGGTAAGAAACTGATCTCACCTCGCCGCGTAATCGCAGCAGTCTTAACTGTTGTCGCTGTGCTTGTCTCAGTGTGGGATCGCATTGATGCGAATAATCTTTCAATGATTGCAGTTACCGCCGGTTGTGTTGCAGGAGCCGTTGTTGGTGTACAGCGCGCATTAAATGGGCAAATTAACGAATACTCACATCAAAGTTTCACAACATCTCTTCTTAATTTCATAACTGGAACTACCTTCCTTGTAATCCTGATTCTTGCTGGTGTTGCAACAGGAAAGAGTCACTTATCTCCGTTACCAGCTGGACCATGGTGGATTTA
>CAIXVA010000061.1 GCA_903922745.1 uncultured Actinomycetes bacterium | reverse complement strand
GGGGACACTTAAGCGTTGGTTCACTCGTTCTTTTTGCTAGCTCTGGTTTGTTGTGGTTCTACTCATTGTCATGTCACACATGTCGTCACACAGTGGGTGGTCGCTTGAAGCATTTCTCAAAGCACCCAGTGCGATACAAGATGTGGACAACTGTTTCTGTTCTTAATACAAAACATCAACAGTTTGCTTGGTTCTCATTAGCTGCTGTTGCATTCGCCGATATCTATGTTCGCCAAGTTGCAACTGGCGCATGGACTAACTTCTACTTCTTCTAAAGGGACATTCGACTATGACACTAGAACGCCATACATACGATGTCCTTGTAATCGGTGCCGGAGGTGCTGGATTACGCGCTGCTGTAGAGGCACGTGAATCAGGACTTCGCGTAGCAATCATTTGTAAGTCTCTATTTGGCAAGGCCCACACTGTTATGGCTGAAGGTGGAGCCGCAGCATCAATGGGAAACGTCAATGACAATGACAACTGGATGGTTCACTTCCGCGACACCATGCGCGGTGGCAAATTCCTTAATCATTTCCGCATGGCAGAACTTCATGCAAAAGAAGCACCAGATCGCATTTGGGAGCTTGAAACATGGGGCGCACTTTTTGATCGCACCAAAGCAGGAAAGATTTCACAACGTAACTTTGGTGGACATGAATATCCACGCCTTGCACACGTTGGTGACCGCACAGGTCTAGAACTAATTCGCACAATGCAACAAAAGATTGTTCAGTTGCAGCAAAAAGATGGTCGCGAAACCGGCGATATGGAAAGTGGAATTAAGGTATTTGCTGAATTAACAATCACTGACATTCTGAAAGAGAATGGCAAGATTTCTGGTGCCTATGGGTATTGGCGCGAATCTGGTGCAGAAGTGTTGTTTGAAGCACCCGCTGTTGTTATTGCAACAGGCGGAGTCGGAAAAACTTTCAAGATTACTTCTAACTCATGGGAAGGTACTGGCGACGGACATGCACTTGCATTAAAGGCTGGTGCAAACCTGGTTGATATGGAGTTCTTGCAGTTCCACCCAACAGGAATGGTGTGGCCACCATCTGTTCGTGGAATTTTGGTAACAGAATCTGTTCGTGGTGAAGGTGGAGTTCTAACAAACACCGATGGTGAACGATTTATGTTCAAATACATCCCAGATGTTTTTAAAGATAAGTATGCAGACAACGAAGCAGAAGCAGATCGTTGGTATGAAGATCAGGACAACAACCGTCGTCCGCCAGAGCTTTTGCCACGCGATGAGGTTGCACGCGCGATTAACACTGAAGTAAAAGCAGGACGTGGAACAGAACACGGCGGAGTTTTCTTGGATGTTTCAAAGCGTCTTTCTGCTGAAATTATTAAGAAGCGTCTGCCATCTATGTGGCACCAGTTCTATGAATTAGCTGGCGTGGACATTACGAAGGAACCAATGGAAGTTGGTCCAACCTGCCACTACGTCATGGGTGGGGTTGAAGTTGAGCCAGACACTGCAGCAGCAGTTGGTGTTCCAGGGCTATTTGCAGCTGGTGAAGTTGCTGGCGGAATGCACGGATCAAACCGTCTTGGTGGCAACTCATTAACAGACCTTTTGGTATTTGGCCGCCGCGCAGGTATTGGCGCAGTTGATTACGTTAATAAGAATGGCGCAAATCCTGTTAGTCAGGCTGCAATTACGGCTGCCGCTGCCAAGATTCAAGCACCTTTTGATCGCGAAGGTGGAGAAAACTCTTATTCACTTCACGCAGAACTACAAGAAATCACTCACAACCTTGTCGGAATTATTCGTACAGGTGCTGAGCTAAAAGATGCAATTGCAAAGATTGCAGAGATTAGAAAGCGCAGCGCAAATGTTTCTGTAAGCGGTGGACGCAAGTTCAACCCAGGATTCCACTTAGCTTTTGATCTAGACAACATGTTGTTAGTTGCTGAATCAACTGCAAAGTCGGCAATCAATCGCGAAGAATCTCGTGGCGGTCATACCCGCGATGACTTCCCAGGTATGGATAACAAGTGGCGCCAGATCAATAACATCTCTTCTTTTGATGGCAATCAGGTAAATATTCGTGAACAAGTGTTGCCAATAATTCCTAAAGAACTCTTCGACCTCTTTGATAT
>CAIXVA010000060.1 GCA_903922745.1 uncultured Actinomycetes bacterium | reverse complement strand
GTTGAAGCAGGTCCATGTGTTGTTACGCAGATTCGTACACCTGAAAAAGATGGTTACTCAGCTGTTCAGATCGCGTTCGGCGCAATTGACCCAAAGAAAATTACAAAGCCACTTGCAGGCCATTTCGCAAAGGCTGGTGTTACACCACGCCGTTCAGTAGCAGAACTTCGCACACTTGATACAACTAGCTACACAGTTGGACAAGAACTTGGTGCAACAGTTTTCGCAGCTGGCGAATTAGTTGATGCAACTGGAACAAGCACAGGTAAAGGAACTGCTGGTGTTATGAAGCGCCACGGTTTCGGTGGTCTTGGTTCTTCTCACGGTGTAGATCGTAAGCACCGTATGCCAGGTTCAATCGGTGCATGTTCAACACCAGGTCGTGTTTTCAAGGGTATGCGCATGTCAGGTGTTATGGGTGGCGTTCGCGTTACAACTCAAAATCTTGTTGTGCACTCTGTTGACGCAGACCGCAACTTACTTCTTATCAAGGGATCAGTTCCTGGCCCAGACGGACAGCTTGTTTTCATCCGCTCTGCAGCTAAGCACGCGATCTATGAAACAGCAGGAAAGGCTGGCAACTAATCATGGCGCTTACTGTTGAAGTAAAGAACGCAGAAGGTAAGAAGGTTGGATCAGTAGATCTTCCAACTGAAATCTTCGATGTTCAAACAAATATTCCTTTAATTCACCAGGTAGTAACTGCTCAACTTGCAGCTGCTCGCCAGGGAACGCAAAAGGCAAAGAACCGTGGAGAAACTTCTGGTTCAGGTAAGAAGCCATTCAAGCAAAAGGGAACAGGTCGTGCCCGTCAGGGTTCTATCCGCGCTCCTTTGCAACGCGGTGGTGGTGCAGCACATGCTGTTCGCCCACGTACATATTTCCAACGCACACCAAAGAAGATGATTGCTGCAGCACTACGAGGAGTTCTTTCAGACCGCCAGCGCAACGATCGTATTCACGTGCTGGATTCAATCGCAACGACAGCTTCAACGAAGTCAGCAATTGCAGCAGTTCGTCAGTTCAGTGATCGCAAGAATCTTCTTGTAGTTGTCTCACGTACTGAGGATCTTGCATGGCGTTCACTTCGTAACGCTGATGACATGCACCTTCTTGTTCCAGATCAGTTGAACGCATACGACATCCTAAAAAGCGATGACGTTGTTTTCTCAGAAGCTGCGATCAAAGATTTCCTCAAGGCTCCTTCAAAGGGCAAGAGCACAACTTCAGTTGCACGTGAAAGTGAGGTCAGCGCATGAAAGATTACCGCGACGTTCTAGTTGCACCAGTTGTCTCTGAAAAGAGCTACGGGTTGCTTGACGAGAACAAGTACACATTCATCGTTGCACCAGATGCTAATAAGACAGAGATCAAGATCGCTGTTGAAAAGGTATTCGGCGTGAAGGTAGTAAGCGTTAACACAATGAACCGTCAGGGCAAGAACAAGAAGACTCGTTTTGGTGATGGAAAGCGTAAAGACACCAAGCGCGCAATTGTTCAAGTTGCTGCTGGCAGCCGCATCGACATCTTTGGAGGCCCAGTTTCCTAACGGGAACCGGGACTTTAGAAAAGGATAAAGGGATACAACTATGGCACTTCGTAAATTAAAGCCGACAACCCCTGGTCAACGTGGCGCAAGCGTTCCTGATTTCGCAGAAATCACACGTACAACTCCAGAAAAATCATTGGTTCGTCCAATTCACTCAAAGGGTGGACGTAACTCATCAGGTCGCATCACTGTTCGTCACCAAGGTGGCGGTCACAAGCGTGCATACCGTCTAATCGATTTCGTTCGTAATGATAAAGATGGCGTTCCAGCAAAGGTCGCACATATTGAATACGATCCAAACCGCACAGCACGTATTGCTCTACTTCACTATGCAGATGGCGAGAAGCGTTACATCATCGCGCCAAATAAATTAGAGCAAGGTGCAATGATTGAAAACGGTCCAAAGGCCGATATCAAGCCAGGCAATAACTTGCCACTTCGTAATATTCCAGTAGGTACCGTGATTCACGCAATTGAACTTCGCCCAGGTGGCGGAGCAAAGATTGCTCGTTCAGCTGGTGCGTCAGTTCAACTCGTTGCAAAAGAAGGCGCGTATGCACAACTACGTATGCCATCTGGTGAAATCCGCAACGTAGATGTTCGTTGCCGCGCAACCGTTGGTGAAGTTGGAAACGCAGAACAATCCAACATCAACTACGGAAAAGCTGGTCGTATGCGTTGGAAGGGCAAGCGTCCTTCTGTTCGTGGTGTTGTTATGAACCCTGTTGATCACCCACACGGTGGTGGTGAAGGTAAGACCTCTGGTGGTCGTCACCCAGTAACACCTTGGGGTAAGCCAGAAGGCCGTACTCGTAAGAAGAAAGCCAGTGATTCAATGATCGTCCGTCGTCGCAAGTCGAATAAGAACCGGTAGGAGCCCCGATGCCACGTAGTTTAAAGAAGGGTCCATTCGTGGACGGCCATCTAATCAAAAAGGTAGATGCCCAAAACGATGCCAACACAAAGAACGTGATCAAGACTTGGTCACGTCGTTCAATGATCATTCCTTCAATGATTGGTCACACAATTGCAGTTCATGACGGACGCAAGCACGTTCCAGTTTTTGTTACTGACGCAATGGTCGGTCACAAGTTAGGTGAATTCTCACCAACACGTACCTTCAAGGGTCACGTTAAGGACGATCGGAGAGCAACTCGTGGCTAATACCGAAACCACACCAGCTGTTGATGCCGTGTTTGGCAAGGCTGTCCTAAACGATATCCGCCACACACCACAAAAGGCACGTCGTGTTATCGACCTTATTCGTGGAGAGCGCGTTGATAACGCACTTGCCACACTTAAGTTCGCACCACAATCTGCCGGTGCTGATATCTACACACTCCTTAACTCAGCTGTTGCTAATGCAAAAGCTAAGAACCCAGCAATTCGCGATGCTTCAGAACTTTGGGTTGTTGAAGCACTTGTCGACGAAGGTCGCACAATGAAGCGTTTCCGCCCACGCGCACAAGGTCGCGGTTTCCGCATCTTGAAGCGTTCAAGCCACATCACAGTTGTAGTCAGCGATAACAAAGCTGCTTCAAAAACCATGAATATCAAGAAGGGAGCGACCAAGTAATGGGTCAAAAAGTAAACCCACACGGCTTCCGTCTTGG
>CAIXVA010000059.1 GCA_903922745.1 uncultured Actinomycetes bacterium | reverse complement strand
TTACCCAGCTGTGGATCCGCTTGACTCAACTTCACGCATCTTGGATCCACGCTACATCGGAGAACAACACTTCCGTGTTGCTAACCGCATTAAGCAGATCTTGCAGCGTTACAAGGATTTACAGGACATCATTGCAATTCTCGGTATTGATGAATTGTCAGAAGATGACCGCGTACTTGTAGGTCGTGCACGTCGTATCCAGCGCTTCTTGTCACAGAACACATTCGTAGCGAAGGTGTTTACAGGAATCGAAGGATCGTTCGTTCCACTATCAGAGACAATCGAAGCATTCGAAGCACTTGCAGATGGAAAGTACGATCACATTCCAGAGCAGGCATTCTTCATGTGCGGCGGTCTTGCCGATGTTGAGCGCAACGCAGCTGAACTAGCAGCAAGCTTGGCTAAGTAAAAACATGACACTTAAAGTCGAACTCGTATCTCCAACAGAGCGCGTATGGTCGGGCGAAGCCACTTCGGTTTCTGCTCGCACTATCGAAGGTGACATTGGTGTTCTCACCGATCACGCACCGCTCTTTGGAGTACTTGTCGACGGCCAAGTTGTTATTCATGGAACTAACGGCGAGAACACTGAGTTCACTGTATCCGGTGGTTTTCTATCGGTTTCAAACAACCGCGTATCAATTCTCACTGAATCAGTTAATTAAACTCTCGGAGTCACTTACCAACAAAAAATAAAATTCTTAGCGTAGAAAAGTGTGTAGTCATTTTTTCATCTTTTCGAAGCTGAGAATTTATTTTTTGCCTAAAATCATTCTCGGGTGACTTGAGCACCCAAGCTTTGTAGCTGCTCAGCAAAGTTCGGATACCCTCGGTCTAGGTGGAAAGCTTGGTCAACAGTTGTTTCACCTTCTGCAACTAATGCAGCCAAGACCAAACCGGCGCCGGCGCGAATATCGTGGGCCTCGACGGGTGCGCCAGATAGCTCTGCAACACCATTAATTGAGGCGTGATGGCCATCGACACTGACTTGTGCGCCTAAACGGCTTAGTTCGTTGACGAACATAAAGCGGGATTCGAATACGTTTTCAGTCACTAAAGAATGTCCGTCGGCAATTGCATTGAGGGCAATAACCATTGGTAATAAGTCGGTAGGGAAACCTGGGTAGGGAAGTGTTGCAACATCAATTGCTTGTGGGCGCACATCCATCTTTACGCGAATACCGTCGGCTGTTGAGGTGATGATTGCGCCGGCTGATGCCAATTTTTCAAGCGGAAGTTCAAGATGTTCTGGTCGGGCGCCATGGATTGTGATGTCTCCACGTGTCATGGCAGCAGCAAATGCCCAGGTACCGGTGATGATGCGGTCGGTGATAGTTGTGTGATCCGTTGGGTGCATTACTTCAACACCAGTGATTGTGATTACCGGTGAACCAAGTCCTTCGATCTTTGCACCCATTGAAATAAGAAATTCACCTAGGTCAACGATGTCGGGTTCGCGGGCAGCGTTATCGATTGTTGTTACACCTTTTGCAAGAACCGCAGCGGTCATAATGTTTTCAGTTGCACCAACACTTGGGAAATCTAAATCGACTGGTGCGCCGATTAAACCGTTAGGGGCTTCGGCGATTACATAACCATGTTCAATGTGGGCTTTTGCACCCAGTGATTCAAGACCTTTAATATGAAAATCTAAACCGCGAGATCCAATGGCATCTCCGCCAGGCAATGCAACATCTGCTTGGCCAACACGAGCGACTAGCGGTCCGAGCACGTTGATGGATGCACGCATCTTTCGAACTAAGTCATAATCTGCGCGATGTAATGGCTCTTGTGGGACGGTGATCGTGACAGTCTCTGCGCCACGAACGACTGTGCAACCAAGACGGGTTAAAAGATCGGCCATGATGTCAACGTCTGCAATATCTGGGACATTTCGGATTGTTGTTGTGCCAGCGGCCAGCAAAGAGGCTGCCATGAGCTTTAAAACTGAGTTCTTGGCACCTGTTACAGAGACTTCTCCGCGCAGGGAGGTTCCGCCAACTATGCGGAAGCGATCGTGGGATGCCATGGCCGCAGTCTACTTATAGGCTAGGCACATGGTTAATTTAACGCGTATTTATACAAAGACTGGCGATGACGGAACAACGTCTTTGGGGGACATGAGTCGTACTTCCAAGAATGACCCTCGTCTTGAAGCCTATGCCACAGTTGATGAAGCTAATTCAGCAATTGGTGTTGTGCTGTCTACAGATGAGTTAACCGAAGCAGTGCGTGCTTTGTTAGTGCGTATTCAAAATGATATGTTCGATGTTGGTGCAGATCTTTGTACTCCGGTAGTTGATTCACCGGCCTTTGAACCACTTCGTGTCCTTGAGTCCCAAGTAACCTATCTTGAAGAGCAAATCGATTTATTTAATGCAGACCTTGAATCATTGCGATCATTTGTATTGCCTTCAGGAACAGCCGCTGCGGCACACCTGCATGTTGCACGCACCGTTGTTCGCCGTGCTGAGCGCCGTACCTGGAATGCGATTCATGCATTTGGTGGGGGAGTTAATCCTTTGACTGCAAAGTATTTGAACCGTTGCTCTGATCTTCTCTTCGTTCTTGCGCGTTATGCAAACAAAGAAATTGGAGATCAGTTATGGGTTCCAGGAGCTAATCGCTAAGGAGCAATTGTATAAGTCGTTCCGGGTACTTTTTCAGCCGGAACATCTTTACGGCACACCGCTTTAATATTTGAAACTGAGTGAAGTAATTCGATCGGCTCTTGGCTTACAATTAAAATTGTCGCGTACTTTTTAGCACCGGTTTCGCCCAATGTTGTTCGAACCGTCCCAAATGTTTTAATTGTTTTGTCTTCAGATGACACTGCACCTTTTATATCTGCTGTTATTACCCACCAAGTACAACCTATAAGTGATGCAACCTGAACCGCTCCGCATGAGTACTTTTCACATACTGGAACACCATCCACCATCTTGGCCAAAGCTTTCGTTAAAACCTTGTCATTAGAGGCCAATCCAACTAACTCTTTGGCAGTTGGAATCTTTGCAAAAGTGTTTCCATCCTTGCTGACAATGAAGCCTTTAGGAGGCCATACAGGTGAAGGCGATGGCGTAATTTTGGCCTTTGCTTTAGCAAGCGTTGTGGTTGTCGCAGCGTTTGCAACTGGCACACAGACCGAGAGCGCCAGAACTACTGCAATTAACCTCTTAATCACGATCCCACTTAAATTTGCGGACGCTAAAGAAAATACCTATTACCAACCACACCACAAGAATTACAACCGTTTTGCCAGTTTCCCAACCCTTTGTAACCTCTTGACTAGCAAATGAATCTGGCAAGAAAACGGAGCGCATGCCTTGTGTTAACCACTTCAGCGGGAATATTGCTGCCACTTGTTGCATCCACGATGGCAATTGAGTAAAGACAAAGAAAACTCCACTAAAGAATTGCAAAATAATAACAATTGGAGAAACTACCGCTGATGCCCCACGACCACTCTTTGGGACAATTGAAAAGGCGATACCAAGTGCAGTCGAGCAGGCACTACCCAGAAGTACTAACCAGGTGAAAGTAATCCACTTGCTAATGTCTGTTGGCAGTGAGACTCCAAAAAACAAAATACCAAATCCAAGCAGTAAGAGAATTTGAATAACCATGCTGACAAATATCAGAATCGACTTTCCAATGAAGTAACTAGATGCTGGCATAGGAGTACCGCGAAGCCGCTTAAGTGCACCAAAATCTCGTTCTAAAGGAATCGTGATCGCAAGTGCTTGAAATCCTGTATTTACTAAGCCCGAGGCGATCATTCCAGCAAGAAAATACTGTGAAAAAGTAACTCCTGGCGCAATAGTGTCTTTAAATACCGAACCAAAAATTGCTAGCAAAATAACAGGGAAAAGTAATGTAAATACGACAGATTCTCGCTGACGGGCAAATTGTCGAATCTCTAGGCCACCGCGGCGAATTCCTAATGAAAGCGCGCTAGGAATCTGATTCATGCGTGCCTCCAATCATTTCAAGATAGATATCTTCAAGTGAAGGGCGCGAAACAACTAGCTCTGGGACTTCGCCGCCAAAGTGCGATGACAACGTGGCAACTAATTCAGTTGGGTTATCAGATTTTTCTGATTTAGAGATCTGGCCATCGCGCCACGAAACTGTTGCCTGCGAAGTCGAACGTCCACCTAGTTCGGTTGGCGTTGAAACTTCAATAATCACGCCGTTATTTATGACCGCTACACGGTCTGCCAAAGCCTCTGCTTCATCCAAATAGTGGGTGGTTAGCAGAATTGTGGTTCCGCTGCTGCGCAGGGACTGAATCAAAGCCCAGAATGATCTACGTGCTTCAGGATCAAAACCAGTTGTTGGTTCATCTAAGAACAGCAGTTCTGGGTTTCCAATGATTCCCAGCGCAACATCTAATCGGCGACGCTGACCACCCGAAAGGTTGCGGATCAGGGCGTTTTCTTTTTCTACTAAGCCGACGGAATGAATAACTTCATCAACATTTCGAGGATTTGAGTAGTACCCACTGAAGTGATCAATAGTTTCTATGACAGTCAGATCGCCAGCATCAGCAGAACTCTGCAACACGATTCCGATGCGATTTCGCCATTCACGAGATTCATGTCCTCGTGTTTGTGGGTCAAACCCCAAAACTGAGACTGTTCCTGAATCCCTTGTTCTAAAACCTTCGAGAATTTCTACAGTAGTTGTCTTGCCTGCACCATTTGGACCAAGCAGAGAAAAGATCTCACCTTGTGCGATTTCAAGATCAACTCCGCGCACGGCGTGAACATCGCCATAGCTTTTCTTCAGGCCTTTTACTTCGATGAGGCTCATGTGGCCACTTTACTATGCGAAAATACACCTGTGAGCCCGCGTAGAAACTACCCCAAAAAGCGGGTGAAGCCTGAAGAGCCTCGGGAAATCAATATTAAATCGACGGGTGAGAGCACAGAAGAACACAGTGATGGTGTTTATGTTGTGCGCAGATTAACTGGCTCTGGCTCGACAAAGCCATATCGCTGTCCAGGCTGCGACCAATTGATTCCACTTGCGACTCCACATGTTGTTGCGTGGCTTGAATACGATGAAGATGGCCGGCGTCATTGGCACACTGCCTGTTGGGCTAAGAAAAACAAGAGACGTCCTAATACTGAACGTACTCGCAACGCTCCTCGTTTTTAACCTAGCCGGCCCTTTAATAATTTTGTAGCTTTCACAACCAGCTTGTCATCTTTAGCACGGCGCTTAAAACTTAAGAAATTAAGTGGGATATTAAATCGAGTGCGAACAACAGTGCGTGGA
>CAIXVA010000058.1 GCA_903922745.1 uncultured Actinomycetes bacterium | reverse complement strand
GTATTAAAGCCTCGCTTCCGACTATTCAATTACTTCTTGAAAAGGGCGCATCACTTGTAATTGCAGCCCACCTTGGTCGCCCAAAGGGTGAAGCAAAGCCAGAACTTTCACTTGCGCCAGTGGCACGTCGACTCAGCGAGTTGTTAGGCAAGGAAGTTAAGTTCAATGGTGAGGTAACAGGGGCTGCCGTTACAACAGCAGCACAGTCATTGAAAGCTGGAGAAATTCTTCTTCTAGAAAATATTCGCTTCAGCGGCGCAGAGACAAGCAAGGAAGAGTCAGAGCGAGCAGCATTTGCTGGTGAGTTAGCACAATTTGCAGATTTTTATGTTGGCGATGGTTTTGGTGCGGTACACCGCAAGCATGCTTCGGTCTTTGATTTACCTAAATTACTTCCACATGCTGCGGGTACATTAGTTGCAGCAGAGGTGCAGGTATTAAAGAAGCTGACGCAAAACCCAGAACGACCATACTGTGTTGTTTTAGGTGGAGCTAAAGTTTCAGACAAACTTGGAGTGATCGAGAACTTGCTTGGCAAAGTGGATGTTCTAGCTATTGGTGGAGGAATGGTGTTTACATTCCTTAAGGCCCAGGGCAAAGAAATTGGAACATCACTTGTTGAAGCAGAGATGCTTGATGTTGTTAAGGGTTTAATTGCGACTGCAGAAAAGAATGGCGTGAAGTTAGTTCTTCCAACTGACATTGTTGTCGCTCCGGCGTTTGCAGCAGATTCCACGCCAACTGTTGTTGCGGCTGATGCGATCCCAGCAGATCAAATGGGGCTAGATATTGGACCTGTATCTGCGAAGGCATTTGCGGCAGAAATTGTTAAGTGCAAGACCGTGTTCTGGAATGGTCCAATGGGCGTCTTTGAATTTCCTAACTTTGCTGCCGGGACAAAAGTTGTTGCCCAAGCACTCACTGAAGTAACAGGTATTTCGGTTGTCGGTGGGGGAGACTCAGCAGCTGCAGTTCGTGCTCTGGGCTTTACTGATTCACAGTTTGGCTATATTTCAACGGGCGGCGGCGCTTCACTTGAATACCTCGAAGGCAAAGAACTTCCAGGCTTAATAGCATTAGAATTAATTTAAGAATCAATAGCGGGGGAGTAGTAATGCGTAAGCCATTAATGGCAGGAAACTGGAAGATGAACCTCAATCACCTTGAGGCCATTGCAGTTGCACAAAAGTTGGTTTACGGACTAGATGACAAAGATTATGACGCTGTCGATGTTGCGATCATTCCTCCATTCACAGATATTCGTTCAATCCAGACATTAGTAGATGGTGATCGTTTGCGTCTTCAGTACGGAGCGCAGGATCTTTCACCTGATGCAAGCGGTGCATTTACTGGGGATATTTCTGGATCAATGCTTGCAAAGCTTGGTTGTTCATATGTTGTGATTGGCCACTCTGAACGTCGTGCTATTCACCAAGAATCAGATGCGCTTATCAACCGTAAGATCAAAGCGGCCTTAGCCAATGAGATCACGCCAATCTTTTGTGTCGGTGAAGAGCTTGCAATTCGCGAAGCCGGAACTCATGTAAGCCATGTTATTCGCCAGGTGCGTGCAGGCCTTGAAGGATTCACAAAGCCGGAGCTTAAAAAGATTGTTATCGCCTACGAACCTGTATGGGCAATCGGTACAGGAAAGACAGCAACACCAGAAGACGCACAAGAAGTTTGTGCTGCGATCCGCGAAGAAGTAGAAAACATTGGCTCACCCGAAATCGCATCAAATATGCGCATTCTTTATGGCGGCTCAGTGAAGTCTTCCAACATCGTAGAAATCATGAAAAAGGCAGATGTTGACGGGGCTTTGATTGGTGGCGCGAGCCTAGACCCCGAGGAATTGGCCAAGATAGTTAAATTCCACGCGGTGACAGAGTAAGCAATACCCCCACGGGGCGGGTATCCTTACCCTCTACGAACTAGGAGTTTAAGAAAAGTGAAACTAGCTCTCTCAATCGCGCTCATTATCACCAGCGTTCTCATGATCCTTTTGGTGCTTCTTCATAAAGGAAAGGGAAGCGGCCTATCCGATCTATTTGGCGGCGGTATCTCATCTAACTACGGCGGTTCATCTGTCGTAGAGCGCAACCTTGATCGCATCACGATCGTCGTCGGCGGTCTGTGGTTCGCATTTGTGGTCGCGCTCTCGCTAATTCTTAAGTAAACATTTAAATTCTTTTTTTAATTAAGTAAAACAAGGGGACACAAATGGCAAGTGCAATTCGCGGAAGTCGTGTTGGCGCAGGCCCAATGGGCGAGGCAGAGCGCGGCGATTCAATCGCACGTGCTTACGTTTCTTACTTTTGT
>CAIXVA010000057.1 GCA_903922745.1 uncultured Actinomycetes bacterium | reverse complement strand
TTCCCTTTGGAGGAGTTAAGTTAGCAACTGGCTGAGCATTTGATCCGCCCAAGCGCACGCGCTGCCATGTCAACTTTCCATTTGAACCTGTTAGACAGATTAGTGATGTTGTCTTTTGTCCTGTGCTAATTCCTTCTGTTGTACAAGCCTTACCGAATGTTGGTACATCCGCAGCATGTGCAACTGCAAGTGGTGTTACAACAAGTGCCGCAGCAACTGTTGCAACTACACCAGCACGGATTGAAGCAAAGGCTTTATGTCCTTTAGTTTTCATTTTTATCCTTGCTTTCGAGGGTTTGTAGTTGTTGTTTACCATTCTGTGAGGGGAATCCCTAACATTTTTGCCATCCGACGAATACCTGGCCGCACATCGATCCACGAAATGACCAAGTGATGCGGATATCCGCCAGTGACTATTCCATTCACTAACGCAGCGGCATCAGGTTGAGTGATTACCGTTGCTGTATTGCCTTGGAAGTGATTGGGAGCTGGGATTGATTCCCCTCGGCTCACAACCATGCGTAAACCCGTGCGATTGCTCGGATCTACATCCCGATCAATGCGGAACAGCGTTACTGGTCCGGTCTTGAGCGGAAAATTACCTGCAACGCCAAGTTTGCGATTGCAGTGTGTTGTTTGTGTTGCGTTCTTTGGGTCAGCTGCAAGCTTTGTTGCTGCAGACCCGCAATGCCATAAGCGGACTAAACCTTGTGAAGCATCTAGGTCCACGATGTCCACTAAATAATTTTCATCGGATCCAAGTGCTTCGCACATCATCATTGTTACTGCACCTAGTACATCGCGTTCGCATGTTGTAACAGTTCCGCGATCAGATAAGCGACCGAGTGATGAGCAAATACACGCTCCCATTTCGGTTGGGAACTCTGGCCAGCAACGAATTGCAATTGCATCAAGTAATTCATCTTCGCGCCATTTATCAAGGGCTACTTCAACACCATAAACCTTCTTTGCTTCTTCAACATTTACTGAACCAAGTGAAGGTTGTGCTGCAACAGCATTTGCATATGCAAGATCGCGCGCTTCTTCCTTAACTTCTGAAATCTTTCCAAAGGCATCATCAATTGAAATTTGACGAATATCCAAGCCAAACAATGAGCGAATCTGCTGCGCATCATAAACGCATGGAGTAAATCCAATTGGGGCTTCACCAACGGCGCCGATTTTCTTACCCTTTAACCAATCAAAAGCTTTCTGGGCATCCACTTGGCTACCAAGTTCACCAACAATATTTTCTGGGGTGAATGCTTCTGGCATCTTTCCTGCGAGCGCATCTTTAATTGCAGCGCGAACTTGTGGTTCATCTGCATTTCCATGAATATGACGAATCGATTGCCCAACATTCATCAATGCGTGTGCGGCAAGATTCACACCACACATTGAATTCAATTTAAGACGCTCTCCGACTTCACCTGGTTCGCGCATTGACCAACCAAGTACAGGGCCCTTTACTTTTCCTAACAATTCCACTGCAGGAGATGCATCTGAAAAAGAGGCCATGAATAAAATATGAAGATCGGCATCGGGAAGTTTCACCGCTGCAACATCCTCAACAGTCATTACTAACTCTGTTGGACCGACGACTGTTGCGCCGAGCTCTGTGAGTAATGCACGAGCGCTGTCAAAGTTAGCTTGGGCGCATCCGAGGTCGAAGGTTGGGCGTGCTAACGCAACGAGAGCAACGGTGCTCATTTAAACCTCCAGTGGTAAGACCTCTTGGAGGAGAGTGCCACTCTAAAACCTGCGAGTCAATGTCAAATAGGTGGTTTTGCGCTTCGTTATGGGACCGTAATGATCTTTAACGCTGAAGCAGGAATCCTCTGGTCCGACCATTGACCTCAAAAGCGGGCCAGTCTGGGTCATTCGTAAGCAGTTGTACGCCTGCGGATGTAGCCAGGATGGTATCTTCTGCCTTCCAGCCCTTGCCTGTTGGGTTCCAAGCAATAGGTTGATTCTCGGCAATCAGGCGCGTTGTGCCCTGATTAGCTGGCCAATCCCTAGGCAAGAACCCTGTTGGGCCCCCCTGATGGTGTTTGGTCCATTCGTCGGCGTCAAAGCCATTTGCTGGGTATGCAGCGATTGCAGCGTTAATTGGATCTGAAAAAGGCTTACCAACAACGGTTGCATCCAACAGCGCTGCTTCGACTTTAAAAATCGATGTGTAATCAGAAACCATTTGATCCGTTACTTCACCAAAGGTAACAATACGAGTGACCGATGCAATTAGACCTTTTCGCTTTGCGCAGATTGATGCGGATACTCGATTGCCAACTACTGCATAAGTTGGCAATGGGTGTCGAAATTTATGAACGCGATCAGCACCAGCAACACCTAAGAATGCGATCTCCAAATCAGCCTGCCACAAAGAATGTGTAATCAATCCTGCGACATCAATTTCACGATCTGAACTTTCAACCTGCTTCATAGCATTACCCAATGCTACGGCGGCATCAACACAAATTTCTTTAAAACGTTCGACATCTGATGCAATTAATGATGCTCTCATCATTTCGACTTCAGTTCCTAGATCAATTCGATCGCCGCCAGGTTGATCGCTACCAACTTTTGATCCCGTTGGCAGTTGAGGATCACGGCCTTCTGACCACTTAGTAGTTTTCACTGTAATTTCACTTGGAAGTTCTTCAGCAATAAGTCGTGGCGCTTCAACGACATTTGTTACAGCTGTTGCTGAATCCTGCGTAATGATCAAATCAAAACATGCTGCATCAATTGTTGTTGGAACATGTGAACGACCGGCAATTGCCCATGCCAGGTTGGGGTTTCGGCGCAAGACAAAAGCATCTAAGCCTTGAGCCTTCATAAGATCACGAAGTGGCTGAATACGTTGATTAAATGCGCTCATAGTGGTGATATTACAACCGACCAGCTTGATGCACACGCTTTAGGAACTCTTGAGTCTTTGGATTCTGCGGGTTATGCAGCACCTGATCTGCAGTTCCGCGCTCAACGATGCTTCCTGATTCCAAGAAACAGACTTCGTCAGCAACCTGTGTTGCAAAGCCCATTTCATGTGTTGCCAGAACCATTGTCATTCCATCGCTCTTTAAATCCCTAACAGCAGTTAGAACTTCATTAACCAAAACTGGGTCAAGTGCAGATGTCACTTCATCAAGAAGTAACAAGCGTGGATTAACAGCTAATGATCGAATGATCGCAACACGTTGCTGCTGTCCCCCGCTAAGGCGATCTGGGTATTGATCAGCTTTATCTGAAAGATCAAAGCGCTTGAGCAATTCGATTGCTGCAGTATTTGCTTCATCTTTACTTTTACCTTGCACCTTTATCGGGGACAAAGTGATGTTTTCCAGAACTGTTTTGTGAGGGAAAAGATTAAATGATTGAAAAACCATACCTAAGCGGCGTCGCACATCATCCACATTGATATGCGGATCTGAGATTTCATCGCCATCTAAAAAGATCTGCCCATCATCGATTGATTCCAGCAAATTAATGCAGCGAAGCAATGTGGATTTACCAGATCCTGATGCTCCAATTAACGCCGTCGCAGTGTGTTCAGGAACTGCCAAGGAAAGATTATTTAAAACGAGTTCGGACCCGAATGATTTGCGGATATTAACCAGCTCTAGAACATTGCTCATTAAATCGCACCCTCTGAATTCTGGGCACTGGTGCGCTGCCTGATGGCTCGATCTGTATAGCGGGTCATCGGGATAGTAATAAGTAAGAACAAAATTGCCGCAACAACATAAGGGGTGTAATTAAAGGTACGGCTGGCATTGATCTGGGCAGCACGAACCGCGTCCGTAACACCAAGAATTGAAACTAAACCTGTGTCTTTAAGAAGTGATACAAAGTCATTGAGCAATGGTGGGACAACACGGCGAATAGCTTGTGGCAAAACAACATAACGCATTGTTTGACCTGAAGTTAATCCCAAAGATCTGGCTGCTGCTCGTTGGCTTGGATGAATAGATAAAATTCCGCTGCGAATAACTTCGGCAACGTAGGCAGAATAAGTAAGTACAACTGCAACGGTGCCCAAGAAAATCACATTGCTTGAAACACCTTTAAGGCCCAGTGCCGGCACACCAAAACCGACTAACAAGATAATCAGGATGAGTGGAGCGCCGCGGAAAATATCAACATATGCGGTAGCTAAAAATCTAAATGGAGTAAGTGCTGGGGATTTTGTAGTTCGCATTAATGCAAGGCCAAGTGCGATTACACCAATTGCTGCGCCACCGATAAAGGTGAGTTGCAGATTGATCCACAAACCTTTAATGACAGTTGGAAATACTTCTTTTCCGTATTGGATATCAAAGAATGTGGATTTAACAGTTTCCCAGCCAGGTGAGGTAACAAGAATCGTTAGTAATGTTCCGAGCACGAGAATAGAAGAAGCCGCAGCAATACCTGCTTGCTTGCGGCTTATCGCACGCCTGGATTGGCGGCGTTGAATCTTAGCCATTTGTGAAAAAAATACAGCCATCAAGTGGACTTGTTGATGGAGGCACTATTATTGATATAACAG
>CAIXVA010000056.1 GCA_903922745.1 uncultured Actinomycetes bacterium | reverse complement strand
GTGATCAATCCTCCAATGGTGACAATAGATTCATGTTGTGCGCCATCATCAACAATTTCGCTGATTGACATATCTGTATTGGCACGCAAAACATGTTCTACGCCAAGTAATGGATGGTCTGAAACGTAGAGTCCTAACATTTCTCGCTCATATGAAAGCAGCATCGACTTATCCCACTCACCTGTTGGAACTTCGATATCTAAACCAGAAACGGCAGTCACGGCTTCTCCGCCGAATAAATCAAACTGACCAATTGCTTCAGCGCGTTTTGATTCGATCACAGAATCAATTGCCTCTAAGTGGATTGCAATCAATCCCTTACGAGTAGATCCCAGAGAACCGAATGCACCGGCTTTAATCAGTGATTCAATAGTTTTTTTGTTACACACTTGAGCATCAACTTTTGCAAGGAAATCACCAAAAGAGGTGTAGCGACCCTTAGTGGTGCGTGCGTTCTTGATTGAAGCAACAACACCTTCTCCGACATTTCTGATCGCAGCTAATCCAAAACGAATATCAACACCACGTGGTGTGTACTCGGCATCTGATTCATTGACATCAGGTGATAACACCTTAATTCCCATGCGACGACACTCTGATAGGTAGAGCGCAGACTTGTCCTTGTCATCGCGCACAGATGTAAGAAGTGCGGCCATGTATTCAGTTGGATAATTAGCCTTTAGATACGCGGTCCAGTATGAGACAACTCCATACCCAGCAGAGTGTGCGCGGTTAAATGCGTAATCAGAAAAGGGAATTAGAACTTCCCATAAGCGTTTAATGGCAGCTGTCGAGAACCCATTTTCCTTCATACCTGCTTCAAAGGGAACGTACTCTTTATCCAAAATCTCTTTGTTCTTCTTTCCCATAGCCTTACGCAAAAGATCTGCACGCCCTAGTGAAAAACCAGCAACCTTTTGTGCAATCGCCATTACCTGCTCTTGATACACGATTAAACCGTAGGTATCACCAAGGATTTCCTGAAGTGGTTCGGATAATTCTGGGTGAATTGATTCGACGGGCTTACGTTTATTTTTACGATCGGCGTAGTTGTTGTGTGCATTTTCTCCCATAGGTCCTGGGCGATACAAAGCAATAACAGCAGAAATATCCTCGAATGAATCTGGTGACATGCTGCGTAGCAATGCTCGCATAGGTCCACCGTCGAGCTGGAATACACCTAATGTGTCACCTCGACCCAGTAACTCGTATGTCTTTGGATCATCAAGAGTCAACGTTTCCAATACAACATCAATACCTTGATTAGCTTTGATATTAAGCAAGCAATCATCTAGGACTGAAAGATTTCGGAGTCCCAAGAAATCCATCTTAAGCAAACCAGTTGCTTCGCATGCACCCATATCGAATTGAGTAATAATCGCGCCATCTGCTTCACGACGATGAATCGGGATTACATCTAGCAAAGGTTCGCGAGACAAAATAACTCCAGCCGCGTGAACACCCCACTGGCGCTTCAAACCTTCCAGGCCGCGAGCAGTGTCTACAACACGTTTTGAATCTGGATCTGAGTTATAGAGTGCACGGAATTCTCCTGCTTCTCCGTAACGATCATCCTTTGAATCAAACACTCCGCTGAGCGAAATATCTTTTCCCATAACACTGGGAGGCAAAGCTTTAGTAAGTTTTTCACCGATTACATAAGGATATCCAAGAACGCGAGTCGAGTCCTTAATTGCTTGCTTAGACTTAATAGTTCCGTAAGTGATGATCTGAGCAACTCGGTCTTCACCATATTTATTAGTTGCATAACGAATCATTTCGCTGCGACGACGTTCGTCGAAGTCCAGGTCGATATCTGGCATAGAAATACGTTCTGGATTAAGAAAACGCTCAAACAAAAGACCATGTTCTAGTGGATCAAGTCCTGTGATCCCCAATGAGTACGCAACAAGCGAACCGGCGGCAGATCCACGACCTGGTCCTACGCGGATTCCAACCTCTTTGGCATGCGCGACAAGGTCTGCAACTACAAGGAAGTAACCCGGAAAGCCCATCTTTTCCATAACGCCGAGTTCGTACTGCAACCGTGTTTCATGCTCAGGAGTTAAACGATTTCCCATACGTGCTTTGAGACCACGCTCTGCTTCTTTCTTCAGCCATGAATCTTCAGTTTCACCTGCTGGCACCTCAAACTGAGGAAGTAAGTTTTCACCTTCGCGGAGTGTGATGTTGCAACGTTCGGCAATAAGTAAGGTGTTATCGCAACTTTCAGGAATTTCTTTAAATAGCTCTCGCATTTGTGCCGCGGTTTTAACGTAGAAAGAATCGTTATCAAACTTAAAGCGCTTTGGATCAGCCAAGGTTGAACCCGACTGCACGCAGAGCAACGCTTCGTGGGCTGGTGCATCTGATTGCTTTGTGTAGTGAAGATCGTTAGTGGCAAGAAGCGGTAATCCCAACTCTTTGCCCAGCTTTAGTAGATCTTGCTTAACGCGGGCTTCGATTTCAATCCCGTGATCCATGACTTCAAGATAAAAGTTTTCACCACCAAAAATATCCCGGTAATCACTGGCTGCTTTAATCGCTTCTTTATATGCACCCATGCGTAAACGGGTTTGGATTTCACCGCCTGGGCATCCTGTTGTTGCAATTAATCCCTGTGAATACTTCGCTAAAAGTTCACGATCCATGCGCGGCTTGTAGTAATAACCTTCTAATGAAGCAAGAGATGACAAACGAAATAGATTTGCAAGGCCTTGATTGTTTTCAGCCAGAATTGTCATGTGCGTATACGCGCCGCCACCCGACACATCATCTTCTCCACCAGCAGCCCATTGCACACGTTTTTTATCAAAGCGCGATTCGGGGGCAACGTAGGCTTCAATTCCGATAATTGGTTTGATATCAGCATTCTTTGCAGCTTTGTAAAAATCAAATGCACCAAACACATTGCCGTGATCTGTCATTGCAATCGCTGGCATGCCCTGTGCCTTGACTTCAGAGATTAAATCGCCAACACGAGCCGCTCCATCGAGCATTGAATACTCGGTATGGACGTGCAGATGTACGAAATTATCAGTGGACATGATTGGCGAGATTAGTGCTTATGGAAGAACGGCGTCGGAAAGCAACGCCAGCGAGCGTGTGAGATCGGCTGGGTATGGGGCCTCAAAGTGAAGAGCCTTACCTGTAACCGGATGGGCAAAGTTAAGTTCGGCAGCATGAAGCCAAGGTCTAGACATTCCTAGACTCTTACCCAAAACCGGATCTGCTCCATATGTCGTATCCCCCACCAATGGATGGTGAAGGGCGGAAAAATGAACACGAATTTGGTGAGTACGGCCAGTTTCTAATTCAATTTTTACCATTGATACGCCGCGATAAAACTCGATTACTTCGTAGTGCGTGATGGATTCTTTTCCTGTCGCCATTACTGCAAAACGATGATCCTCTTTTGGATGACGATCAATAGGTGCATCAATCGTTCCAGTTGTCGGATCCATGTGACCTTGAACCATTGCGTGATAAACCTTGTCCACGGTGCGATTTCGAAATGCATCTTTTAATACATGAAACGCTGTATCGCTCTTGGCCACAATCATCAATCCACTTGTACCAACATCTAAACGATGAACAATTCCTTGACGCTCTGCCGGACCTGATGTAGAAATTGTGTAACCAGCCGCCATTAAAGCACCAACAACAGTTGGTCCTGTCCACCCTGGACTTGGATGCGCGGCACAACCAACCGGCTTATCAATAACAACGATGTCGCTATCGTCGTAAATAATGCTTAAGCCATCGATGGGAGTTAATGGAATCGGATCAGAATTAATTGGTTCGGGCATTAAAACTTCAATTACTTGACCTGCAGTAACACGGTCTGACTTTGGCATTGGTTTGCCACCTGTTGTGATGTCGCCATCTTCGAGTAACTTAACAACTGTCGTACGAGATAACCCTAAAACTCGGGTCAAAGCGCTATCAATACGTTCGCCTGCAACGCCTTCAGGGACCGTTAACGTACGGGCGACGCGATTGCTCATACCTAAGAGCCTACCTTTGTTATCGGCGGAATATTTCGTGCCGAAAGCACCATTGAAATAAGGGCAGCAATGACAATTGCTGAGTCTGCAATGTTGAAAATTGGCCAATGTGGCAATTGCATCCAATCAATCACATGCCCGCGCAGCATGCCTGGCTCGCGGAAGATTCGATCAATTAAATTGCCAATAATTCCGCCCATAACTAGGCCTAGAACAACAGCCCATCCCTTGGATGTAATTCGCGTCGAATAGTAGAAAATAACTGACAACACTATTAAACCGAAAATAGATAGAAAAATTGTGCCACCTGTTGCAAATGAAAATGCAGCACCAGAATTTCGGGCAAAGCTTAATTGGAAAAAGGAACCCAATACTTTGATATTAGGGCGATGTGAAAGTGCGCTGACAGCCCAAATCTTTGTTGCTAAGTCGAGGATCCAGACAAACCAGGCAACACTAAAGAGTGTGCGCCATGTGCGCACAGTTAGCGCCGTTCTTCCTTCTGCTTGCACAGCATGCAGAGAGTTGCGCGAGGGAATACTTGTAGGCGAGCTTTGCCAATTGGCGCTCCGCACTCTTCACAATTTCCATACGTTTTATTATCAATGCGCTCAAGAGCACGTTCTGTTTGCAAAACCATGTCACGTGCATTGATCACTAGCGACATCTCATGTTCGCGCTCAAAAGTTTTCGTTCCAGCATCTGCTTGATCATCTCCAGCACCTTCGCCAGATTCCTGAATCAATTCATCCATTTCACGTTCAACAATTGCGAGTTCTTTACGCAGGCGGTCTAACTCCTTTGAAATCTCAGTTTTGATCGCTTTGATTTCAGTTGCCGTCCACGGAGATTCTGTTTCACTGACAACTACTGGAGTTGGAGCAACCTTGATTGGCTTTAACGGTGCAATCTTCTTTCCACTCTTAACAGGACGTGGTGGAGGTGGCATTACAAGGCGACGCTCTTCAACTACTGGCGCAACTACTGGTGCGGTCACCGTTGAAACCGAAACTGTTTGAGATTTTTCATCAACAGTTAGAGTGGTCTTTGATGGGAATGGCTTTCCTGCAGCCTTCTTAACGGGAATGCTCTTAACCGCTGCCTTTTTAGCAGGTGCAGCTTTCTTCGCTGGCGCCTTCTTAACTGCGGCCTTCTTAGCCGCTTTCTTAACTGGAGCCTTTTTTGCTGCTACTTTTTTAACTGGAGCCTTCTTCGCCGCCTTCTTTGCAGGAGCCTTTTTTGCGGCAGCTTTCTTAGCTACCGCTTTTTTAACAGGCTTCTTAGGCATGTCGCGAACCTTATGCCCAAGGGGGCACCTATACCAATTGCGCCACGGTCAATCTTTCATATCTCTATGTCCTACACTTAAGACCTCGCGTACATGGCGTTGACGGGGATATCACCTCACGAGCCAGCAGGAAGAAATGAGCCAACGCTCATCTAGAACCAGCACGCAAGATAAGAAGTGGCACACCACGGTGTGCAAGGCGGGTGGTACCGCGAAAGCTGCACACGCAGCGATCGTCCCTCCAGAGATAGTTTTCTGGAGGATTTTTTTATGTCATTTCGCGCCATCCCAGCAGCAGTTGATCTGCCTGCCGTCGAACATTCAATTTTAAAGTTCTGGCGCGACAACTCAATCTTTGAAAAAACAGTCGCAGCCCGCGAAGGCGCACCAACATGGACATTTTATGAGGGCCCGCCAACTGCAAATGGAATGCCAGGAACTCACCACATCGAAGCTCGTGTATTTAAAGATTTGTTCCCTCGTTTTCACACAATGAAGGGCAAGCAAGTAACCCGTAAAGCTGGATGGGATTGCCACGGTTTGCCAGTTGAAATTGCCGTAGAAAAAGAGTTGGGATTTTCTGGCAAAGGCGATATTGAAAAGTATGGAATCGCGCCATTTAATGACAAGTGCCGCGAATCAGTTCAGCGCCATGTAACTGCCTTTACAGATATGACAGATCGCATGGGCTTTTGGGTTGATTTCGATGAGGCCTACTGGACGATGTCACCTGAATATGTTGAATCAGTGTGGTGGTCATTAAAAGAGATCTGGAAGAAGGGTCTACTTGTTCAAGATCATCGCGTTGCACCGTACTGCCCACGTTGTGGAACTGGATTATCAGATCACGAATTAGCACAAGGCTATGAAACTGTTACTGATCCTTCAGTGTTTGTTCGTTTTCCGATCACATCAGGTGATCTAGCTGGTCTTAAAGCATCTTTATTGGTGTGGACCACTACCCCGTGGACATTAGTTTCCAATACCGCAATTGCTGTTCATCCAGATGTTGAATACGTTGCTATTGAAGTTACTGAAGAAGAAACTACTGAAGTATTAGTTGTTGCGAAAAATTTGATGGATTCCGTTAAGGGCGAGAAGAAGATCCTAAAGACCATGCTGGGCAAAGATCTTGAGCGCGTTACCTACAAGCGTCCCTTTGATTACATCGAAATCCCTGATGCCCACTTTGTAGTTCTTGCTACATATGTAACAACTGAAGATGGAACTGGCTTAGTTCACCAATCTCCTGCATTTGGTGCTGATGACTTAGCGGTGTGCCGCAGCTATGGCTTGCCTGTTGTTAATCCAATCGCACCTGATGGGCATTTTTTGGGCGAAGTTCCTGTCGTTGGCGGAATGTTTTTTAAGGATGCAGATAAGCCATTGGTAAAAGAATTGAAGGCAAGCGGTGCTTTGTACAAGCATCAGCAGTACGAGCACTCGTACCCACATTGCTGGCGCTGTCACACAGCTTTGATGTATTACGCACAACCATCGTGGTACATCCGTACAACTTCAATTAAGGATGCGCTGCTGCGCGAAAACGCTAATACTGATTGGCATCCAGAGACAATCAAAGAAGGTCGCTATGGCGATTGGCTTAACAACAACATTGATTGGGCGCTCTCACGTAATCGTTTTTGGGGAACACCATTGCCAATCTGGCGCTGCGAAAATAAGCACGAGATCTGTGTCGATTCTCTGAAAGAACTTGGTGAATTGGCCGGACAAGAACTATCAAACCTTGACCCACACCGCCCATTTGTCGATGACATTTCCTTTGCATGTGCCGAGTGTTCAGAAACCATGACACGCGTGCCCGAAGTTATTGACTGTTGGTATGACTCTGGTGCCATGCCATTTGCTCAATGGGGATACCCACACAAAGAGGGTTCTGTAGAAAAGTTTAAAGCTTCATACCCGGCTGACTTTATCTGCGAAGCAATTGATCAAACTCGCGGTTGGTTCTACACCTTAATGACAATCGGAACCTTGGTCTTTGATGAATCGTCCTACAAGACGGTGCTGTGTCTTGGCCACATTCTGGATAAAGATGGTCGCAAGATGAGCAAGCACTTAGGAAATGTTTTAGAGCCAATGGCACTTATGGATCAACACGGCGCCGATGCTGTTCGCTGGTACATGTTGGCTGCAGGCTCACCGTGGGCAGCGCGTCGTGTTGGACATGACAGCCTTAACGAAGTCGTTCGCAAAACTTTGTTGACCTACTGGAACACCGTTTCATTCCACGCTTTATATGCAAACGCCTCTAACTTTGAAATCTCCCAAACTCCAACGCTTTCAGATCGTCCATTAATGGATCGATGGATTATTTCTGAACTCAATTCTTTGATTCAGGAAGTTGATACGGCGCTAGAGGATTTTGATTCACAAATTGCAGGTCGTGCACTCGCGCGCTTTATTGATGATTTGTCTAACTGGTATGTGCGACGTTCTCGTCGTCGTTTCTGGGATGGCGACACCGCTGCCCTTGGCACTTTGCATGAATGCTTAGTGACGCTTACACAGTTACTGGCTCCCCTAGTTCCGTTTATTACTGAGCAGGTATGGCAGGAACTTGTACGTCCAACAGATGCATCTGCTGTCGCATCTGTTCACTTAACCAATTGGCCAGTTTCGCAAGCATCTGCAATTGATTCAGAACTTGGATCACAAGTTGCTTTGACCCGTCGCATCGTCGAACTTGGTCGTGCAACGCGCGCAGAATCCGGAATCAAGATTCGCCAACCTTTGGGTCGCGCACTTATTGCAGCAAGTGGTTGGTCAACATTGCCAGAACAAATGCGCGAGCAAATTGCCGATGAACTCAATGTTCAGACTCTGGAAGATATTGCTTCGGCAGATGGTGACTTAGTTGATATCAGCGTTAAAGCTAACTTCAAGTCACTCGGCGCAAAATTTGGCGGAGCGGTTCAGGAAATCTCGAAGGCAATTGCATCAACGGATGCGACTGCACTAGTAAAGACATTGCGATCATCCGGTTCAACCACCGTTGGCACCTGGGAAATAGCACTCGATGACCTAGTGATCACTGAAGTTCCTAAGAGCGGATGGAGCGTTTCTTCTCATGATGGAGAAAGCGTTGCCCTGGACCTAGAACTCACCCCTGCTTTGATTGCTGCAGGAAGTGTCCGTGAGGTAATCAGATTTATTCAGGAGCGTCGGAAGAGTGATGGTCTAGATATTTCTGATCGAATTAATGTCACATGGAATGCCACTGAAGAGATCGCTGCGGCAATTGAATCTGATAAGCAGCACATAGCTGACGAAATTCTGGCGTTATCAATGACCCGGGACAGCTCGTTAGCTGTTACTGATACAGAGATTGGTGTTGAGGTTGTATTAGTTAAAAGCTAGATACGACTAACAAAGCCCATCAATATTTGTGTTCCGAAAAAGAGCACAATGAAACTCATGTCCAGACTTACAGATCCAAGTCGAAGTGGTGGGACAAATCGTCCGACAAACTTCATTGGCTTGTCTGTAACTGTGTAGATAGCTTCGACTAAGTACAAAATTGGGCCGCGCGGGCGCCATGTGCGCGAAAACATTTGAACATAATCAAAGATCAAACGCCCAAGCAAGGCATAGAGAAATACCTGCAGAATAGTTGCAAGCAATGAGCCAACGCTCAACATGAATCAGCTCTGGTTAAAAAAGCTTGCTTGTGCAGCAGCTGATTTGTCTTCGGTGCTGACATTTACATTTGCAGGTGAGATAAGAAATACCTTCTTGGTTACACGTTCAATAGTTCCGTGTAAACCAAATGCAAGTCCGCTAGCAAAGTCAACAAGACGCTTATGCTCTGATTCATCCATTTCAGTCAGGTTAATGATGACTGGGTTTCCTTGACGGAAGTGCTCACCAATGGTGCGCGCTTCGTTATAGAAACGAGGATGCAAAGTAATGATGCGATCTAAAACTGGAAGATCGAGTTGTGGCGCTACTTCAACAACTGATGTGTGACGAACGGCAGATACCGAACGAGGTTCGCGAGTTTTAATGCGAACATCACCGGTTCCTGCAACAGCTGGAGTAGAAGGTGCTTGTGGAGTATCAAATTCTGGATCATCCATCAAGCCAAGATAATTTGCGACGCGGCGCATTGGATTAGACATAGGTAAAGGTTATAGGTGGGGTGAGCGAGAACCGAGGATTGATGAACCTACGCGCACATGTGTCGCGCCATGGGAAATTGCAGTTTCATAGTCCCCACTCATGCCGGCAGATAGAGATTTTGCCCCAGGAAAAAGCTTCATAAACTCGGTATGAATCACTGCTAATTGGGCAAACCCTTGGTCGGGATCCATCTCAACCGGTGGCACGGACATTAGGCCAGCCAGAGTGTGGGTTGGGGAACTTTCAACTAAAGCTGCCAGTGAATGTAATTCTTCAAGACCTGCTCCCCCGCGATGATGGGCTCCATCTAATGAAACCTGTAGAAAAATCTGTAACGGGTGCGGTGCAACTTTTTCAATGATTTCGAAATGGCGTGGGTCATCCAAGGAATGAATAACTGAAGCCCAAGAAGTAATGGATTTCAATTTATTGCTTTGGATTTGGCCCTGAAAATGCCAGGTTCCAGAAACAACAGCAGATTTTTCCGCGCCTTCGGCATCTCGATTTTCGCCAAAGTCCCGAACGCCTAATTCGTGCAAAATCTGTGCATCACTTACCGGAAAAGTCTTTGTGACAGCAATCAAAGTCACGTCGTGATCTGCAACTTTTGCGATCTTTGAACGCACTGACTCTAAGTTCCCAGACAGCTCTTCTTTACGGCTCATAAGCTAATTACCCCCGCAAAGCGTCCAGTTGGATTATTTCTGCGATGAGAATAATGAAGCTGATCCTCAAATGTGCAGATTGGCGATGCTTCATAAGAAACGCCTTCGGCGGTTAGATCTGCGATCAAGCCGGCCGGAAGATCTAGAGCCGGAGTTCCATGATGTGTGGTTGAAAAAGCTCGTGGATGATCTGCAATGACATCTTGCTGCATTTCAAATGGAACTTCATAACATTTGCCGCAAATGGATGGTCCAAGAATTGCCTGAACTTCGATTGCGCCAAGTGTGCGCATGTGATGTAACGCCTTAATTGCAACTTTATTGACTAAGCCGGCACGTCCAACATGCACAGCTGCTACCGCCTCTTGAGAAACAAGCAGCAACGGAATGCAATCTGCCACCATGACGGCTAAGGAAATACCTTTTGTTGTTGTAATCAATGCATCACATGTTGGTTCTAGATCAAGCACATGATCTATAACCACAACTTCATTTCCATGTACTTGATTCATGAATTGCGTATTGCCCAACACAGAGCGATTTGCTGTTACTGCAGAGGGATCATCACCAACGTGAAACCCAAAGTTCAAGGATTCATACACGCCAAGGCTGGAGCCTTTGCGTCGATCAGTGAAAAAGTGAGGCAAAGCCTTACTTCATGAAGTCAGGAACGTCGATTTCATCCTCTGCAACGAGCTCTTCAAAGGTCACGCGACGCTTTGGTGTCTCATTGCCAAGATCAAGGGCCACGGAGATTGGATCATTAGATGCAATCGGATCTGCTACCCCGCCAAGTGTTGCTGCGTTTATCGATGGTGTTGAAACCCGCTTAGGTTCTCCGCCTTCAAATCCAGCTGCCACAACAGTAATTCGAACCTCATCGCCAAGTGCATCATCAATAGTTGTTCCAAAGATGAACTTTGCATTGGGATGCACTGCTGACTGAACAAGTTCGCACGCCTCGTTAACTTCAAATAAACCAAGATCTGATCCGCCCGAAACAGAAAGTAGGACACCCATTGCGCCATCAATTGATGCTTCCAATAGTGGGCTTGAAATAGCTAATTCAGCAGCGCGCAGTGCACGGTTCTCGCCACGAGCAGAACCAATTCCCATCAACGCAGAACCTGCACCTGACATCACAGCTTTAACATCTGCAAAGTCAAGGTTGATCAAACCGGGTTGCGTAATAATTTCTGTAATTCCTTGCACGCCAGATAGCAATACCTGATCTGCGCTCTTGAAAGCATCAGCCAAAGTAATTGTACGATCTGAAATTGCAAGCAAGCGATCATTAGGAATAACAATCAATGTATCTACTTCTGCGCGCAGGGCTTCGATACCAACATCTGCTTGAGCTGAACGAAGCTTTGCTTCAAATGAGAATGGACGAGTAACAACACCAATTGTTAACGCACCAATATCTTTTGCAATCTTTGCAACAATTGGCGCAGCACCTGTTCCGGTTCCGCCACCACGCAAGAAAATGAAAAAATGCGCGTAGTAGAAAAAAATGGTACATTTTTGGTGGTCATTAGCGCATATACTGTATTATACATATATG